>CABVRS010000039.1 GCA_902500745.1 uncultured Nitrospira sp. | reverse complement strand
CTAGATCTTGTCCGCCTCGGTCATAGAACGTGAGCCGCGAGCGGTACTTCCGAGTGGCAGGCGAACCACAAACCGACTGCCCTGAGGATGATTCGCCTCCACCCATACATGCCCGCCATGTCCTTCGACGATATGCTTCACGATCGCGAGGCCTAACCCTGTTCCTCCCAGTTCTCGGGATCGTGCTTTGTCGACACGATAAAAACGTTCAAAGACACGAGGCCGGTCTTGCTCCGGGATTCCCATGCCGGTATCGGAGACGCTTAAATCGATAGCGTTCACCGGTCGCTGGGAGGCTTCCGAGGAGGGGGCCAAGGCGGCGCTGACCGTGATGGTTCCTCCCGCTGGTGTGTACTTGATCGCGTTATCGAGCAGATTGGTCAATACTTGCGCAAGCCGGCCTTCATCACCTGCCACAGAGGGGAGCGACGGCATGATCGCGGTGATGAGGTGGTGTCGTTTCTTGTCGGCCATCGGCTTCACCATCGAGAGCGTCCGTTCAACCAGGGATTGCAGCTCAAGCGGTTCTTCTTTCAAGGAGACCCGGCCTGATTCGATCTTCGATAATTCGAGTAGGTCTTCGATGATCAGATTCAGCCGATCGCTTTGCTTGAGGATGATGTCCAAAAAATTCTTGGACGCAACAGGATCGTCCGTGGCACCGTCGAGTAGAGCCTCGACATATCCTTTGATGGACGTGAGCGGAGTACGAAGCTCGTGGGAGACATTGGCTACAAAATCTTTCCGGATCTTCTCCAACCGCCGCAGTTCCGTAATATCGTGAAAAACCAACACCACACACGCTTCATTGTCTCGCTTTCCTCCTGCAGGGGAGGCCTCAATCTGCAGGCATCGCCCTGTAAGTGGCAGCACGATTTCATCCTGGCGATGTGCCGGTGACCGCAAAATGATGGCCACCAATTCAGTAAGTTGCTGATGGCGAAAAAGGTCGGTGCAGGGGCGGCCGCGTGCCTCGACACGCGAGATCCCGAACATCCGCTCCAATGCGGGATTGACCTGTAAGACGTGGCCACGATAGTCCAAGACCATGACGCCTTCAACCATTGATGCCAGGACGGCCAAGAGCTGTGTGCGATCTTCCGACAGTTCATCGATTTTGGCCTGGAGCTGGTCGACCATCTGATTCAGCGTCGAGGCCAGGAGACCAACTTCATCCTGCGCGGTTGTCCTGATGTGAAGAGCGTGGTTGCCGGAACTCAGTTGGCGTGCTGCCGAGGCGATATCCGAAAGGGGTTTGGTGATATTATGCGCCAACCACATACTCAGCGGGAGGGCAACAAGAAATGCCAGCCCAAGGGCCCAAAAGAGATGTTGCCGTATCTCTGATAGTTCGCGATCAAGTACCACCATTGGAATTCCTACCCGTAGGACAAGTGGTGAATTTTCCGGCGCAGTCTGTATGAGGACAGCACGATACATCGTCCGGTCGCCGGTGGTGTGACCGGAGCGGAT
This sequence comes from uncultured Nitrospira sp., assembly GCA_902500745.1. Lineage (GTDB taxonomy): Bacteria > Nitrospirota > Nitrospiria > Nitrospirales > Nitrospiraceae > Nitrospira_D. Next base: position 20,477 of record CABVRS010000039.1, on the reverse strand, counting down.
GTCCTGTCCCTGTCCCGTGGACAAGGCTTGATCGATTTCTGGACGAGCTGCGTGTTTTTCGATGACGGCGAGTTCCGCGCCTTGAACGGCGCTATCGGCGAGAACGGTTCCATCTGCGGCGAGCAATGTCACCTGAGCCGAGGCTCGGGTGCCGAGGTCGCGCGCGGTTTCCTGCAGTTGAGTCGGTGAGAGGGAGGAACGATTTCTGCCAAAGAGCGGCTGGAACCCATACTCGATGAGTTTAGTTTTCGCGTCTAGGATCTCTCCCAATTGCGCAAAGCGCTGTCGTTCGAGGGCTTGAACGGTCATCCCGCTGGCGATCAGCAGGCCACAGACCACTGCCACCAGCGTTCCGAGCATCACTTTCCAGCGGATCGACCACGTCATCCTGATTCGTCTACATCTTTCAGTTTGTACCCGAGTGATTTGACGGACACAATAGCGTCTTCAAGGAGCGGAAGCTTCTGCTTCACACGACGGATATGGACGTCGACCGTTCTCGTCGTTCCATAATAGTCGTACCCCCACACGGCGTTGAGCAAGACCTCGCGGGTGAGCACGCGACCTCGATGGCGCAGCAAATATTCGAGTAAGCCGAATTCCTTCGCCGTCAAGGTGACTTCTTGTTTGCCAAGGCTGACTTCATGCCGGGAGAGATCCAGCGTGAGCGTATTGTAGCGGTAGAGATTGGGTTCGGTCTCAGGTGTGCGTTCGACTCGCCGCAGCAGGGCTTTCAGACGGGCGACCAGCGTTTTCGGGCTGAAGGGTTTGGTAACATAATCATCAGCGCCCAACTCCAGCCCGACGATTGTGTCCGACTCTTCGGCTTTGGCCGTCAGCATGATGATCGGCAGCATCGCGGTGTCAGGAGCAGAACGCAGACGCTTGCAGACTTCCAGGCCGTCCATTTCCGGCAACATGAGATCAAGGACCACGAGATCGGGTTTATCCTCCGTGACTTTCTTCAGGGCTTCGAGCCCGGTCATCGCGATGACGGTTCGAAAGCCTTCTTTCTCGAGGTAATGTTTGACCAGGTGCAGAATATCCCGCTCGTCTTCGACGATCAGGATTTTCTTGTGCGTAATGCTACCCATGCGGATCTCAGCGTACGGGGCAGGGAAGAAGCTGTCAAGTAACTGCGGGCAATGCGGAGGTTGAGACTGGCTCACAGCGGACATCGTCGATCGATGGTTCGAATGTTGGCGAGTTGCTCGTCGTTCCAGATTACCGTCCTGCTCGGCTCCTCGCTCCCACGTCAACGAGAATTCCACAGAGATCGATGAAGACTCTGACGTTGCCCGTTATATCCTTGCGTGCGACGGTGAAGATAACCTCGGACCCGGGATCTGCGTAGAGAATGACTGCCTGGCTTCCGAAATACCGCACCGGGAATTCGGGCTCGGCTATCTCGGCTACACCGTTGGGCGAAACAGGATAGATGCCGGTGCTCGATCCGGTTGTAATGTGGACAGCGTAGAAGAGGGGTTGATTGGGTTGTCCAAACCCGTTGATGCCAAGAAATTTGATGTGAAACCGTTTTTTGGTCGGCACAGTACTGAGAACAACTTCCTTAATACTTTCTCCGCTGCGTAGGTTGACTGCCGCGCCTGTTTGAAAAGGTCGTTGAGCCATATGAAGCGCCTCCTTTTTGAATGATCGGAACCAGAGATGAAAATGTTCTAACGGCCCGATGGATGCGAAGTCTCAATCGAAATTGAGCGTACGGGGGAGGAGGGAGAGAGTCAAGCAGAGGGGTAAGGGATCAGGGGTAATGAATATGTATGTGGACACTCCCGTATGATCCCAAGATGGATGTGAGCAAGAGGCTTTCACGGAGATGGCGGCAATTCTGTTGACGGGCCCTATGGATCTGACGTATCGTGAACCCTTATCCTACATCAGACTTCTTTGTTCGAGCACTGAGCTAAGGAGCGACGACAACCATGAAGATCTATCTCGCCAATCCCCGTGGGTTTTGCGCCGGTGTCGATCGGGCAATCGAAATCGTGGAGCTTTCGTTGAAGAAATATGGCGCTCCCATTTATGTACGCCATGAGATCGTCCACAGCCGTCATGTCGTGAAGTCGCTCAGGCAAAAAGGCGCGGTTTTTGTGGAGGAATTAAACGAAGTTCCGGAGGGATCGGTCGTCATCTTCAGCGCGCATGGCGTAGCCAAGTCGGTTTGGGAGGAAGCCAATCGTCGGCGCTTGCACGTGATCGATGCGACTTGCCCGCTGGTCATCAAAGTTCATAACGAAGTGAACCGCGATTATACGCAGGGGTATGAGCTGATCCTCATCGGGCATGCCGGCCACCCGGAGGTCATCGGGACGTTGGGCCAGGTCCCCGACAAGTTTCACCTGGTGTCGTCTGTCAACGATGTGGAAAAGCTACAGGTCGCGAATACGGTCAACCTGTCGTATGTCACGCAGACGACGCTGAGTGTCGATGAATGTCGGGACATCGTCGGCGCACTGCACCAACGGTTTCCGAACATCAAGGGCCCACATCAGGAAGATATCTGTTACGCGACACAGAATCGGCAGAATGCGGTTAAGGAATTATCCCGTCTTGTGGACGTCATTCTGGTCATTGGCTCGCCGAACAGCTCCAATTCCAACCGGTTGCGGGAGTTAGGGGAGCAGTGCGGTATTCCATCCTATCTGATTGATTCAGCCGCGGACATTAATCCGGCGTGGCTAGAAGGGGCCAAGGCGGTCGGGATTGCTGCCGGCGCTTCAGCGCCGGAAATTCTCGTGACTGAAGTGGTGGCGTTTTTGAAAGTATCGGAACCGTCTGAGGTTGAAGAGCTGACGGTGATTGAGGAAGACGTCGAGTTTCTTCTGCCGAAGGAACTCGTTCAAATAGAATCCTCCAAGAGGTCAGTTGCCGGTATTGCTGGCTAGGGTGGTTGCGGACAACGCCCTGGACGGTTTGTGTACGGTAGCCTTGGTGACTGACGTGTGCCGGCATTGCCATGCCAGAGCTTTTTCTCGAAGTACCCCATAAATTGTAGATACAGCCCCGTACGGCCCTATTGGCTGTGTTTTATTTTGATTTCTTGAAACCCCTGTGGTACAAGGGCCGGAAATTTTTGTTTCCTTATGCGAACGTTCCACCTGTGCGTGAAAAGGTGAATCGATGCACTTGAAATCATTGAATATGTTGGGATTCAAGTCCTTCGCTGAGGCCAAGATTGAATTCCCCGAGGGAGTGACTGCAGTAGTGGGGCCCAATGGGAGCGGGAAAAGTAATGTCGTCGATGCCATCCTGTGGGTGCTGGGTGAGCAGAGCACCAAGACGCTCAGAAGCGAAAAGATGGAAGACGTCATTTTTAACGGCACCGAAGTCCGAAAGCCGTTGGGCATGGCGGAAGTCTCGCTGGTGATCGGTGGGTTGGATCACGCGGCTATGAAACTGGATGGAAACTCGGGGCTCCCGAGTGAATTGACCGAAGTTCAGGAGTTGATGATTACCCGTCGTCTCTATCGTAACGGGGAGAGCGAGTATCTCATCAACAAGGTTCACTGCCGGCTGAAAGATATCCGCAGCCTGTTGCTCGATACGCGTGCCGGGAGCAAAGGGCACACCGTGATTGCGCAAGGGCAGATAGATCAGATCTTGAACGCCTCCCCACAAGATCGACGTGAACTCATCGAGGAAACTGCCGGTATCGTTCGCTACAAGAAGCAGAAGGCCGAGGCGTTGCGAAAGCTGGAAACGACGCAGCAAAACCTCTTGCGCGTCCGAGACATCGTGTCAGAGGTCAAGAAGCAACTCAATTCTCTGGAACGCCAGGCTCGCCAGGCGCGCACCTATCAGACCTTGCAAGGTGAAGCGCGAGAGATCGAAGTGATCTTGTTAACAAGGGAGTTCAGGACACTCCGACAGACGCTGCAGGAGGTCGAGAGTGAAGCCCTGAATCTGGATCAGCAAGAATCTGAGAAGGCGGCTGAACAGGCTCGGCTTACGACGGAGCTTGAACAGGCTCGCCTCGAAGCGATCGCCACGTCCGACTCAATCGGTAAGATCCGGGAGCAGTTGGCGGGGGTGGAGCAGCAACAGGCGCAGGCGCTGACCGCAGCGGAGGTTGAACGCAATCGCAGTCTGCTGTTCAGCCAACAGCAGGCTCAGGAGTCGGCTGAACTAGACGAGCTTGTCCGCTCGCAGGAACAGATGGCCAGTACACTTCAGACCATTGAGTCTTCCTTGGTCAGGCTGGAGGAAGACGTGACGCGTCGCAATCAGGCGCTCGCAGAGCTTGATCAAGAGATGGCGCGATTGCTGGATCAACGTGCAGCGGCTGTCGCAGAAGAGGAGCGAGGGCGCACAAATCTGCTGCAACTCGCCGTGCTGGTCGCCAATACCGAGCAGAGCATCTCGCAGTTGGCAAAACGGATGGAAGATTTCACCACCCGCGCAACTCGGTTGACCGTGGAGCGAGATGAGTTTCGAAGCCAACGTGAATCCTCGCTCGCTCGTCACGAAACGTTGCGCGAAGAATATGGTCGGACGGATCGCCTTGTCGCGACACTGCAAGCGGACCAACGTGCCGTGAAAGAAGAATCGGCACAAGCGATCGGGCTCATGCAGTCCTTGGATCAGGGCATCTTACGTCGCTCTGAAGAACTCGCTGGGCTGGAGTCACGCCTCGAAGCGCTGCAGAGTGTGGTGCGCGAGGAGATGGGCTATGGCCGACAGGGAACCGACCAAGGGCCGGCCCTGAAGTCTTGTGAAGGGGTGCGGGACGCCGTCGCCGAATGGCTGGTGATCCCTTCTGGGCTGGAGCGCGCAGTGGAAGCCGTTCTCGGGGAGCGTGTTCGGGGATGGTTTGTGGATGAACCATCCGTCGGGCGGCGATTGATCCAGTTTCTCCAAGCCGAAACGCTGGGGAGAGGCAGCTTTATCCCGCAGCATCCGCGTTGGGAAGGCGGGCAGGGTCATGAGTGGTGGTCGGCAATCGGTACAGATCCCGGAGTGGTCGGACGGGCCGTGGATCTGATTCAGACCGATGCGGCTCGAACGGTTGCGCGTGACTCGTTGTTTGATCGAGTCGTGATCGTTCGGTCCTTGGACCAGGCGATCCAACTGTGGGAGCGTCATGCCTGGAGCGCTCCGAATGGTCCGATCCTGGTGACGCTGGACGGTGAAGTGGTGGATGCATCCGGCATTGTGACAGGTGGCCAAGTGCAAGGGACGCCGGGTTTGCTCGAACGCCGACGCGAGGTGCTCGATCTTGAAACCAAGCGGCACGCACTCGTGTCGGAGCTTGAGCAGAATAAACAGCAGCGAGAGGTCGTGCATGCCCAGATTCAGGAACTGACCGAACGCAACCGTCAGCTGGGAGACTCGCTGCGCGACGCCGAAATGCAGAATTTGTCGCTCCGCAAAGACGAGGAAAAGCTTCAGCATGTCCTGGCCGATCTTGATCACAGACTCAGCGCGGTGGAAGCCGAGATCCAGGAAGGTCTTGGCCAGCGTGAGCAGTTGGAGCAGGAATCGCAGTCGGTTCAAGCCCAATTGGCTCAGTGGATCACGGAAAAAACCGGGCACGATACGTTGTTATCGCGAGTACGTGAGGGACTTGGGTTGCTTGACCAGAATCTGCGAACACATCAGGAGCATGTTACCGAAGCACGGTTAGCTGCTGAGGGGCTGCGAGCAAAACGAGAGCATGAGCTGCAGAATCAGGCTCGGGTGACCCAACAGATTCAAGAAACAGAAGATCGACGTCGAATATTAGGGGAGCATCTTGACAGTCTGAAAGGTCTGATCGAGCAAAGCCAGACTGAGCAGACCCGTCAGGAGGCGCTTTGCCGAGAACTAGGCGAGACCGCAGGGCACGTCAAGGGCGAGCTGGTAGCCGCGCAAGAGCGACAGGCCCAACAAACGGCGGCCAGCCAGGCATTGGAGAGCGGTCTCGATGAATCACGGCGAGGGATGTCTGCGATTCGAGACGCACGCATGACGGTAGAGGTCCGGCGCGCTGAAATTCGCATGCAATTGGGCACGGTCGAAAGCACCTTGTTGGGCACCTATCAACTGGATCCGTCGATGCTGGTCGAAGTTTCTTCAGTATCGAGTGAACTAGTGCCGGAGACGGATGTTGCCTCTGAGCACGAAACCGTCGAACGGTCCGACGCTGAGTTGAAAGAGCAGTTACAGAAACTCCGTGACCGGCTTGATCGTATGGGGCCGATCAATTTGGCCGCGATCAGTGAGCACCAGGAACTTGAGGAGCGCCACACGTTTTTATCGGCCCAGGAACAAGATTTGTCGAATTCGATTGCGTCGCTCAAAGAGATTATTCAACGGATTCATCGTACGACCAAAGAAATGTTCGCGGCGACGTACGATGAACTTCAACAAAAGTTCACCGACGTGTTCAGTCAGTTTTTCCCTGGGGGCCGGGCCGAGTTACAGTTGGTCGAGGACGCTCCGTCGGAAAACGGTGAACCGTCTGGAAGTGAAGAGCCGGGCATTGAAATTGTTGCGCAACCACCGGGCAAACGGCTGAAGAGTATTACCATGTTGTCGGGCGGCGAGAAGACGCTTACAGCGATGGCGCTCCTGTTTGCGAGTTTTCTCATTAGACCGACGCCGTTTTGTTTGCTAGACGAAATTGATGCGCCGCTCGATGAGGAGAACATTGGGCGGTTTACGGCAGTCTTGAAGGATTTGGCACAGAATGCTCAATTTCTCGTCATCACTCATAACAAGCGCACGATGAGCATCGCGGACTCCCTCTTCGGTGTAACCATGGAAGAACCGGGCGTCTCCAAGCTCGTGTCGGTGAGGCTCGGAGATCTGCAGCCGGCCTAGAGGTTGACCACACCTTGCACGCATCATTTTCACGCGCAATGGCTGGGTGGCTTTGACGCGTTTGTTTATGCTTCCTCCAGCTGAATCGTTTCTACACGGACCTTGGCGACTCCTTGTTCGGCAAAGCCAAGTTGTTCGGCTGCCCCTCGGCTCAGGTCGATGATTCTCTTTCCAGAATCGGGATTGTGGTCACTGGGGAAGGGGCCACGGTCATTCACCCTGACAATAATCGACTTTCCATTTTCCAGATTCGTCACCTGGACGTGAATAGGAAGCGGGAGATATTTATGCGCCGCCGTCAGAGCTCGTGGGTTGAAGAGTTCCCCATTAGCCGTCATGTGGCCTCCTGGCTGGCGTCTGGTTTCTTCTCCATACCAAGATGCCAAACCCGTTTCTTCGTACGTCTGTGCGCGGGCAAGTGTCATCGGCACATAATGGCGGCCCTTGACGGTGTAGGGCGCGCTTTTTACCCGTCCAAGACGAATCGCCTCTTTGACCGGGAGCCCATCGATCGCCTCGATGTCGTCCCTCATCAAGGGATACTCCAATGGAGCACGGACGACCTCAAAGGTAAATTTACCTATCTGATAGGCAAGTTTGGTGGTTGCCTTCGTAAATTGATAGGTTCCCCGGACCACCCATATAGTGCCCTTCACGGTCTTTTTGACGACACGGTAGCCCGTCTTGATTGCCGAAAATGATGTCTCGATCACCGAACAGGAAGTGAGAGTCAGAAGGGCAGAGAAGAGGAGCAGCCGAAGGGGGAGCCGATGTGTTCGGAGGTTCTCACAACACTCTCCGATGATCGAAGGGCCGGACTTCATGAACGTCCTTTCGAAATTGCTATTGTTCATGTGGGTATAGCGTTATCCTTAGCACGTCTACAGGAACTGTTGTGGTAAAGATGGATCAGCCACATCTCCTGTTTAACACCACAGCATGGCCTATGCCAGTGTCTGATACAGATGGTATTCAAGGCTCATCAGAGGGTAGAGGGGATAGCACCTGGCTTGGTCGGTGAGACGGGCTATGTGCATCGTGGATTCCTCATTTCCTGTACAAAATACATGTAGGCTATTTGATTCACAATGGTACACAATGTGATCTGAATCAAGGCCACGACTTTCTCCTGTCAGTTGAAAAACCTCTGCTGGCGTGACGTGTGGTTCATCTCTACCAAACAAAAGAAAATCCCATGGTGGAAAGTTAATACATTCCCAATCAATCACTTACAGGACGAAATGACTTTTCGAGTTCGTGGAGATGATGTGGCATTTTCAGAAAAGATAGCTTTGCTATCCGGCCAGAGCGGTGTGCGGTACATTTATTGCGTGTGCATGGCACATGTATAGTTGTTATACTGTGAATAAAGTCTCCTAGATCTAGCCGGGAGAGCGGTATGCCAAGCTCGCGCAACCGATATCATAGGCAGTACCTGCAATCGGTCAGCTATCTCGCCTTCACCGACGCACGCGCAAATGAGTTGTTTGCAACCGACCGCAAGGATGGTCAAGGTGCTCGGCTCATGGGGCATGATGAAATGGGTGAACAGGGGGATGACCCGCTGGCGCCAGCTAGGGGAATTCTTAACGGACTGCGTATTTCGCTTCTGTTATGGGGCTTCATCGCGCTCGTTGGTCTATTGGTAGTCTAAGCCGCTCCGCGTCTTTCCCAAACCTCTTCCGATCCACCATACCTATTTTGTATTCGCGATAAGCAGATGGTGAGCCTGCCGATACGCGTGATGTTCGTAGTTACTCTGGATGTATGATTCAACAACGACATGTCGCGCGGTCAGGTTAGAACGATGGCACAGACGCTCTCTCTGATCCCCGTCACTCGTAAAAAGCATAGGTACATCAGGCACTTCCCGCCTCCCTTGCTTGACTCGGTTCTGGGTGTCTGTTATATAAGGCTGCGGTACGTTTGTGTACGTTGTGAGGAAACGTATTAAGGGAGACCTGCTATAGATGTCGGTCTTTCACCTGCCGCAGTTATTTCTTTTGAGTCCTAACCATTCATGAACATCATCAAGGCGTTTTTCAATCGCCTCTCCGATAGCTTGCTCTCCAATGCGCAGGGACGTTTCGATCCTGCAACGGAGTTTACGCCGGTTGCTTCGCTTCGATTAGTATCGGATAAGCCGGTCGTTTTACCGGCATTGGATTCGTCGACGGTTCGAAGGCCCAGTGCGCATGCCGTCAGTCAACCCGATGCGGTGGATGACGCAATTAGGCGGAGCCAGTCGTGGTTTTTCAGCCGACAACATGCGGAGGGATACTGGGTTGCCGAGCTGGAAGCCGATACCACGCTGACATCCGAATATTTGATGCTTCGTCGATTTCTCGATCGTGTGGATCCTGAACGAGAGCAAAAGGCTGTTCAGTATCTGAAATCGACACAGCTGCCCGATGGGGGATGGCCGATCTATTACGGCGGGCCGTCCGAGATCAGTGCCTCGGTCAAGGCTTATTTTGCGCTCAAGCTGAGTGGTGTGTCGGCGGATGAACCAGTCATGATCCGGGCCAAAGATCGAATCCTGGCGATGGGCGGTGTCCTGCAAGCGAATGTGTTTACCAAGATCACGCTGGCGTTGTTCGATCAGTATGATTGGGAAGGCGTTCCCCACATGCCTGTCGAGATCATGCTGCTTCCAAAGAAATTCTACTTCAGTATCTATGCGATCTCGTATTGGTCCCGGGCAGTCTTGATTCCGTTGCTGATCGTGTTCGCCCACCGACCGGTCTGCCAGATTCCACAGGAGCAAGGCATCGACGAATTGTACACAATCCCTCGTGAGGCAGTGCGCTATTGGAAATATCCTCCGTTCAACAAAGACCAGGCGTGGCTTACGCCCCATAACGTCTTTGTGGCGTTGGATGCGATGCTGAAGCTATACGACCGGATGCCTATGCGGGTGTTGCGGGAGAAGGCGCTCCAAAAAGCCGCCACGTGGATGTTGGACCACCTTAAGGGGTCTGGAGGGCTTGGCGCGATCTATCCGGCAATGGCGAACTCCATCATGGCGCTCGAGTGCTTGGGCTACGATGCGGATGATCCACTGGTCGTCAAAGCGCTTCGTGAGATCGAAGAGTTGGAAGTCTACGATTCTGTGAAGGTCGACGACGAGGTGTTTCCTACGCTTCATTTGCAGCCTTGTTTTTCTCCAGTTTGGGATACGGCGTTGTTGACCAATGCTCTGGTTGAGGCGGGAGTTCCACAGGATCATCCGGCACTCCAAAAAGCCGGTCGTTATTTAATGTCTCGGCAGACGAAAACGGTGGGAGACTGGATTATCTCTTCGCCGCAGGCGGAACCCGGAGGATGGTATTTTCAGTTCGAGAATGAACTCTATCCTGATGTGGATGATTCGGCCGTGGTCATCATGGCGTTGTCCAAGTTGAAGCTTCCCGAGCATGAGCGGGACGTCGAGGAATCCATTGGTCGTGGCATGCGGTGGGTGCTGGCGATGCAGGGTTCGGATGGTGGATGGGGGGCCTACGATAAAGATAATAATCGCGTGGTGTTTAATTATATTCCGTTCGCTGATCACAAGGCGTTGTTGGATCCCAGTACTGCTGATTTGGCCGGGCGATGTTTGGAGATGCTTGGCGCGTTAGGGTATGACAAGACACATCCTGCGGCCGTGCGGGCGCTGGCGTTTCTGAAAAAGGAACAGGAAGAAGACGGTAGTTGGTATGGACGGTGGGGAGTCAATTATATTTATGGGACCTGGTCCGTCTTGGCTGGGCTGAGGGCCATTGGCGAAGATCTTTCGGCAGCCTATATTCAGCGGGCTGTTTCTTGGTTGGAGTCCAAGCAGAACCCCGACGGTGGCTGGGGTGAGTCGTGCCTGTCCTACAACGATTTAGAGCATCACGGACAAGGGGACAGCATGCCGTCCCAAACCGCATGGGCATTGATGGCGCTTATGTCGGCCGGAGCGATCGATTCTTTCAGTGTGGCGCGTGGGGTGCAATTCCTTCTTCGTCACCAAAAAAAGGATGGATATTGGGAAGAGATTGCTCATACCGGCACCGGATTCCCTCGGGTGTTCTATCTTCGGTACCACTGGTATTGTCAGTATTTCCCCTTGTGGGCCTTGGCGATGTATCGGAACCTCCGTACACGGGGGAAGATGCGGGCCGATGAACTTCGCCATCACATCCAAGGGACCGACTCGTACCGGTCTGAGCATTGACCGCTTCCATCCTCTCCTCGGACATCGTGCCACTGACCCGTATTGCTATTTTTGCCGCGACTCCGTGGGAAATGCGTGCCGTTCAGGCGGCCTTTCCTCCCGGTGTGGACCAATGTCTTGATGGTCTCTCGATTCATGTGTGCTCCATAGGAGATAAAGAGTACTGGTTGGCTCAAACCGGCATGGGGTTGGAAAAAGCACGGCGTTGTGCCGCTCGACTCGTTGGGAATCGGTCTTTTGATCTGGTGGTGTCGACGGGTTTTACATGTGCACTCGTTGATGCTGATATCGGGGCCCTCTTAGTGGGTCTCGAAGTCGTACAGAGAACTGAGGAATGCGCGGCGCCATTACGGCCACTGGCCATACCTGGGAATGAACGAAGCCGTGCAGTGACGTTTATTGAGACTATGGTGCCATCCGAACATGTCGGGCGGTTTGTCTCTACAGATCGTGTGGTAGGCAGCGCCCAGGAAAAGCGAGAGTTTGCCAAGAGCACAGCGGCTATCGGACTTGATATGGAGAGTTCGGCGTTGGCGGTCGAAGCGCAACGAGCACAGGTTCCTTTTCTAATCATTCGATCGGTTTCGGATCTCCTCGACGAAGATCTTCCGCTTGACTTCAATCTGTTTCTCAGGCCCACTGGATGGCTCAAAGGAATTGGGGCGGTCTTGGCTTCCCCGTCATGCCTTTGGGGTCTTGGTCGGCTGCGGCGGCAGAGTGCAGCCGCGGCGCAAACCTTGACGGACTTTTTCCGGCGCTATACAGCAGCCATGGCAACCAATCCACAGGAGCAAACGCTCTCGCCGACAGCACAATGAGATTTCTGGAAACCATCGGACGATGGGCGCTCACATATGTGACTGAAATGGGACGGATGCTGATCTTCGTCGTATCGTCCTTCGCCTGGTTGGCGCGTCCACCGTTTCGGATGACTCAAATCGTCAAGCAGCTCCACTTCATCGGGTACAAATCGACGTTTGTCGTCGTGCTGACGGCGGCCTTTACCGGCATGGTTTTGGCGCTGCAGGGGTACTACACGTTACGAAAGTTTGGATCGGAAGGGTTGTTAGGTTCTGCGGTCGCGCTCAGTATGATTCGTGAACTGGGGCCGGTGTTGGCTGCGCTCATGGTGACGGCTCGAGCCGGTTCGGCTATGACGGCGGAGATCGGGATCATGCGGATCACAGAACAGATCGACGCACTGGATACCATGGCCATCAACCCTCTTCAATACCTGATCGCTCCGAAACTGGTCGCAGGCCTAATTGGGGTCCCGTTGCTCGTTGCGATCTTCGATGTGGTGGGAATCTATGGCGGCCATCTGGTAGGGGTGGACTTGCTCGGAGTGAACGCCGGTTCGTATTGGAACTCGATCGAGTCTGCGGTGGAATGGAAAGACGTCTATGGCGGCATCCTCAAATCCATCAGTTTCGGGCTGATTATCAGCTGGGTTTGTTGTTATAAAGGGTTCTATACGAGGATGAGTGCCGAGGGCCTCGGTACTGCTACGACCGAGGCCGTCGTGTTGTCGTCGGTCGTGATTCTCGTCTGGGACTATTTTTTAACGTCGGTTCTGTTGTAGCCATGTTGAAGCTCGTCGGTGTGACGAAGACGTTGGGCGGACAACCGGTCCTGCGAGGGATTGATCTGGCGGTTCCAGAGGGGAAACTGACAACAATCATCGGTCGAAGCGGAGAAGGGAAGAGCGTCCTGCTGAAGCACATGATCGGTCTGTTTCAGCCGGATTCCGGAGAAGTCTGGGTCGACGGGGTGGAGATTTCACGATTGCGGGGACAGGCCCTGAACGAAGTCCGGAAACGGTTTGCGATGTTGTTTCAGGGGGCGGCGTTATTCGATTCGTTGACGGTCTTTGAAAATGTCGCGTTTCCTCTTCGGGAAAAACTTCGCCTGAAAGGTGATGAGGTGACTCACCGGGTGGAAGAGAAGCTTGAGCAGGTTGGATTGGCTGGCATGGGGCACAAGTTTCCCGCTGAACTGAGCGGGGGCATGCGCAAGCGCGCCGGTCTGGCTCGTGCGTTGGTAATGCAACCGGAAATTATCCTCTTCGACGAACCGACAACTGGCCTTGATCCGCTGATGGCCAAGTCGATCCATGATCTCATCACAGGTATGCAGCGGAAGTTTGGATTTACCGCTGTCATGGTAAGCCATGAAATTCCCGAGATCTTCGGCATTTCCGATTATGTGGCGATGTTGAAGCAGGGGAAAATTGCTGCGATGGCCGAGCCATCCGAGTTTCAACGAACAACGGATCCGGAAATCAGAGAATTCATCTCAGTCGGTGGGACACTGCCGCTGACCAGCGCGGTCCCTGCAAGGTAGAGGAGTCCCAAGATGGACAAGGGCAAACTGGAATTGGTCGTGGGCGTGTTTGTCTTGGTAGGCATCGTTTCCCTGGGGTATCTCTCGATCAAGCTCGGTAAGCTAGAAATCATCGGCGGAGATCTGTACGAAGTGGAGGCGTTGTTTAACTCAGCGTCTGGGTTGAAGCCCGGAGCGACGGTGGAAATTGCCGGGGTCGAAGTCGGACGTGTCAAGACCATCAGTCTCAAAGAAGATAGGGCCATGGTGAAGTTGGCGGTGCAGAACGGAACGAAACTCTATTCCGATACGATCGCCTCCATCAAAACCAGGGGGATCATTGGAGAAAAATTCCTCGCGCTCTCGCCCGGTGGCGGAGGGGATCCGCTGAAACCTGGAGATGCCATCCGTGATACCGAAGCCGGTCTAGATCTTGAGGAGTTAGTGAGCCAATACGTCCATGGAAAAGTCAATTAACTCGGTCTACCGAGTCATGAAGCGAGAGTGTGGAACATCGGCAGAGGGGGATAGTGCAATGATGGTCATGAGGATTCTGGAGAGTGGGCGAGCCTCTTTTCGCTGGGGAGCCATCGCGTTCTTGGCAACGGTCGTTGTTGGATTGTCAGCTGTTCCAGGGTACGCGGGCGCTCCCACCGAAGCCATGAAAACAACCATTGACGAAGTGCTTCGCATCGTTCGTGATCAAGACTTAAAACAGAAGACTAAAGCCGACGAACGTCGGCACCAGCTTGAAAAGATAGTGTCGGCTCGATTCGACTATGAGGAAATGTCTCGCAGGGCTCTCGGAGCTCCGTGGAATCAGTTGACCGACCAGCAGAAACAAGAATTTGTCGATCTCTTTCGGACGTTGCTCACCAATTCATATGCGGACAAGATTGAAACGTATTCGGGCGAAGGGGTGCAATACTTGAATGAGCGGACAGAGAAAGAGTACGCCGAAGTACGAACCAAAGTCCTCTCCGGAAAGACCGAGATCCCGCTCGATTATCGGCTGATTCATAAAGCCGAGGACTGGCGCGTCTACGATGTTGTTGTGGACAATATCAGCTTGGTGAATAATTATCGCGGACAGTTTACGAAAATTCTTCGTGCATCATCGTATTCCGATCTCGTGGATCAGCTCCGCAAGAAATCCGAGAAACTCAAAGCGCCATAACGTCGTCTTGCGGGACCACGAGAACGTGTATGCGTAGCCTTGCCCTCAGTCTGACAGTCCTGTTGCTTGGGAGCTTGTGCCCATTTTCCCTGAATCCTGCCCATGCAGAGGTGAAGCTTTTCCCTATCCCTGCCGTAAGCACGAGCAAAAACGACGGCAATGATATCGGAATGATCGTCCCGGCGCTCATCACGGGACCGGACGGGGACCTCAAATATTTGGTTGCGCCGATGGTGGTCTACAACTCCATCGTCGGCACTCGTGGGACGGTCAACTTGTTCCGGTACGAGCCTGGAGGGAAAGAACTCCGAGGCATTGCCTCCTGGACGGAGCAGATCGAGCGGAAATTTCTCATCAGTTATGTCGACCCAGGTTTTAGTAATGGACGATACAGTATTGGATTCAGCGCGATGCACTTTAAGAACGCGACCGTGCGATTTTTCGGACTTGGCCCGACGACTGTCAAAGAGCAGGAAACAAACTATACGGCTTCTGAGACAAGGTTGAATTGGAAGTTCGGTGTGTATGCGAACGAGGTCACGCAAATTGCGGTGAGCCAGCGGTTACGACACATGCAAGCGATTCAACAAGGAGGCACGCCGCTTCCATTTACGGGAGATCTATTCCCGGACGCTCCCGGAGGCGAAGGCTCAACGGTTCTTGGCCAACGGATTAGTTTTCATTACGACACGCGCAACAATTTGGTCACACCGACCGATGGGACGGCGATTACCGCCTATGCCGAGCTCAACTACAACTTCAAAAATAGTGTGGATCCGCTGTATTCACGGTACGGACTCGAAGTGAAGAAGATGTTTGCCAGCGAGTCCAAACGAGCGATTCTGGTTGTGCGCGGTGAGTTACAGGCTACGCTGGGATCAGATGTTCCGTTCTATGAACAAAGCTCCTTAGGCGGGCAAAACAATCTCCGCGGGTTTGGTGTGGATCGGTACATCGATAAGCAACTGATCGCATTCAGTGTCGAGGAGCGCATTCATATTCTGCGGACACGCCTCGCGGGCGTCATGGCGGACTTTGAGATTGCGCCGTTCATCGATACCGGACAGGTGTTCAACTCCTTTAAGAATGTGAGCTTCAAAGACTATCGGATCACGCCGGGGATCGGGTTTCGTGGAATCATCAGGCCCAACGTGGTGGGACGAATTGATTACGGGTATAGCAAAGAAGGTGGAGCCATCTTTGCCGGGCTTGATTTCCCTTACTAGAATCGATCGAGCTCGCGTCTTCAAACACAGTGGCACATGGGGTGGGTTCAACGAGGGCAATCTTGTGTAAGCGCTTGACATCATGTAGTTCTTGTGTGAGACTCCACCCAAATTCCGTGCCCGTGCAGGGAGTATCCGTCAGCGTATGGATGCTGACACGGTGCTGACGGAAGAAGAAAGAAGGAGATTCCAACTATGTCCATTCTGAAGACGATCCATAGTCCGGCTGATCTGAAGCGGGTATCTCCTGACCGGTTTCCGGCCTTATGCCAGGAAATTCGCGAACAGATTATCGGAGCGGTCTCGCACGTCGGAGGACACCTGGCCTCGAATTTGGGCGTAGTCGAGCTCACGGTCGCCTTGCAGTATCTCTTGGACACACCGAACGACAAAATTGTTTGGGATACGAGCAATCAATCCTATACGCATAAACTCCTTACTGGACGGCGGGAACAATTTCATACCTTGCGGCAGTACGGTGGGCTGAGCGGGTTTTGCAAGCGAGAGGAAAGCGAATACGATACGTTCAATGCGGGCCATGCCGGTACCGGCGTGTCGGCTGCTTTCGGTATGGTTGAAGCCCGAGAACAGTTGAAACAGAAGAATAAGGTCATCTGCGTCGTGGGTGACGGTGCCATGACGGCGGGAATGACTCTTGAGGGGTTGCATCATGCGGGAGGACTTGGAAAAGACTTCCTCGTGATCTTAAACGACAATCAGATGTCGATCTCGAAAAACGTGGGTGCTATTTCCGCGTATCTGAGCCGCACGATCACGGGTGAGTTCTACGGAAAGATGCGGGAAGAGACCGGACAGCTGTTGGGTAAGATCCCCCACATCGGATCCGATATGCAAAAACTCGCTCGGCGGGCGGAAGAACTGGCTAAAGGTGTGATTCTGCCGGGCTTGCTCTTTGAGGAATTGGGTTTCCAATACAGTGGTCCGATCGACGGTCACAACTTTGAACATCTGCTACCGACGCTTGAGAATGTGTTGAAGATGAAGGGGCCCGTCTTGCTTCACGTCATCACAAAGAAGGGGCTTGGTTACGAACCGGCCATGAAGAATCCGGTGTGGTTCCATGCCTGTCCCCCATTTGTTCTAGAGACGGGGGCACCGGCGAAGAAAGCCGCACGTCCCTCGTACACGGCCATTGCCATGGATGCGCTGGTCAAATTGGCTCGTGAGGATAAGCGTGTCGTGGCCATAACGGCGGCCATGTGTGAAGGCACGGGGCTGACGGCTTTTGAAAAGGAATTCCCGGACCGGTTGTACGACGTCGGCATTGCTGAGCAGCATGCCGTGACCTTTGCAGCGGGGCTGGCGGCACAGGGGATGAAGCCGGTGGTTGCGATGTACGCCACGTTTCTCCAGCGTGCATATGATCAGGTCGTGCATGACGTCGCCACTCAGAATCTTCCGGTTACCTTCTGTATCGATCGTGGCGGACTGGTCGCCGAGGATGGGACGACTCATCACGGCGCCTTCGACTATGCCTACCTGCGCCACGTTCCCAATATGGTGGTGATGGCGCCGAAGGATGAAAACGAATTGCAGCATATGGTGAAAACCTGCCTGGAATTTAACGGACCGATTTCCGTGCGGTATCCGCGCGGGGTGAGCCTCGGCATGAAGATGGATCCGACTCCTCAGGCGCTCCCGATTGGGAAAGGTGAGCTCCTGAAACCAGGAACGGATGTCGCTATTTTTGCGATCGGTGTCTCCGTATGGCAAGCCGTTGAGGCGGCTGAGCGGCTGGGCAAGGAAGGTATCTCCACGGCCGTGGTGAACGGACGATTCGTGAAGCCGCTTGATCAAGATCTGATCGTGGATGTAGCCCAGCAAGCGCGATATGTCGTGACCGTAGAGGAAGGTTGCAAGATCGGCGGGTTCGGCTCAGCGGTGCTGGAAACCCTTTCAGACGCCGGTGTGACGGACGTGAAGACCAAGGTCTTGGGATTGCCTGATTGGTATATCGAGCAAGGACCCCAAGATCTCTTGCGGGAAAGATACGGCTTGACCGCCGAAGGGATCTATCAGAGTGTGAAGGAATTGATCGGCACGGCGCCGGCGGAGAAATCTCAATTTGTAGGGATGACACAGAGCGGTCACCTGCCTCATGGCGATGAGCAGGGGAGCTGATTGAAGACGTTAAGGGGTGGAGAGGTAACGCGTAAGGCGAGCTGAATGCATATTTCACGACGCAAGACTCGGCAGATTCAAGTTGGTAACGTCAAAATCGGCGGCGACGCTCCTGTGTCCGTCCAGTCGATGTGCTCGACGGATACGCGCAAGGCCGACGCGACCATCGAGGAGATCCGTCGACTCGAAGAAGTCGGTTGCGAGCTCATCCGTGTGGCCGTGCCGGACGAAGAAGCGGCGGCCGCTCTACCGAAGATCAAGGCGGCCATGACGGTTCCGCTGATCGCCGATATCCATTTTGACTACCGCTTAGCCTTGAAGGCAGCGCACGTGGTCGATTGTGTCCGTATCAACCCCGGTAATATCGGTGCTTGGTGGAAAGTTGAAGAAGTCATCAAGGCGGTCAACGACAACGGTATTCCGATCCGTGTTGGAGTGAACGGGGGATCGCTTGAGCGGCCGTTGTTGGAGAAATACGGCTGGCCCTCCCCAGAAGCATTGGCCGAGTCGGCGTTGAACGCGGTTCGTTCGCTCGAGGATGTCGGATTCACCAATATGAAGGTGTCGCTCAAGGCCTCCGATGTGCACCATGCGATCGATGCCTACTATCTTTTTGCGATGCAATCGAACTATCCCTTGCACATCGGTATCACCGAAGCCGGGACGGCAATGACCGGCGCTGTGAAGTCGGCCATGGGCCTCGGATATCTTCTCTCGCAAGGGATCGGAGATACGTTGCGCGTCTCGCTGGCGGCCGATCCGGTAGAAGAAGTGAAGGTCGGGTTTGAAATCTTGAAGTCGCTCGAACTGCGCCATCGCGGAATTAATGTCATCGCCTGTCCGACGTGCGGGCGTGTTGAGATCGATGTTGTCAGAATGGCAAACGAATTGGAGAAAAAGCTGGGACATATCAAGACTCCATTGAACGTCTCGGTGCTTGGGTGTGTGGTGAATGGAATCGGCGAAGGGAAAGAGGCGGACATCGGGATTGCCGGCGGCGAAGGGAAAGGTATCTTGTTCAAGAAGGGTAAGCTTGTTCGTAAGGTTCCGATGGACGAATTGATGGAGACCTTGATTCAGGAAGTGGAACTGCTTGCCAAAGAAAAAGAAGCGGAAGGTAACGGCGAAGCGATTGTGCCCCTTCCTTCAAACGAGTGGGAGTCACTGATGCCCCAATCTGAGCCTCGCTCAACGCTTGGGAAAGAGATCCCCGTATTGCCTCACCGGTAGCCGCGCTTCGATGAGCACCTCTCCTGCCGTTTGATTCACGTTTCCGACAGATCTCGTGACGCATTCCTGTGGCTCAAGGGTAGTGTTGCGACGCGAATGCAATAAATCTCCATGATCCATCAGATAAGAACTTTCATCAGATCTGATCTTTTTACTCGAGCGATACAGCTTGGCCTCGTCATTGCCGCGGTCGTGCATGGATACATCATTTCGTTTGGGCGGTCGTTTCACTTCCGTGATATCGATATCCACCGCGAGATCGGAAGGCGCTTTCTCTCAGGAGAATATCTATACGCCAACGATTACTGTTACATGTATTTGCCAACCACCGGCATCTATTTTGCCCCCTTGCTTATTTTCGAAAGAAATCCCAGCCTGGCGCTACGGTATGCTGTGGCAATCGGTTGTTTGGCTCTCACCGTCATTTTGTTCCACCGCATGATACGCGGCGCAACAAGCTCGAACGGCTGGGATGGGCTGTTGATCGGTGTGGGAGCAGGGGCGATGACGCTGCAATTCATCTTGAATGATCTTGACGATGGCGGTCCGCATCTCATGTTGCTAGGCATTCTGACCGGCGGAATCTATGCGATATGGGTTGGAAGGGAGCGGCTGGGCGCGACCTTGGTTGGGCTCGGCATTGTCCTGAAGATCACCCCTGCGATCTTTGTGGTGCTGTTTCTCTGGAAACGGCAGTGGCGTGTCGCCGCCTACACTGTGCTGGCTACTGCCGCGTGGGTCGTGCTACCCATTCTGTATATGGGGCCTACGAGTTGGATGGAGCATCATACCGAATGGACGCGGAACGCGATTCTATCCGTGCTCGATCGGCAAGCGGAGGGTCGGCAAGAGAACGAATTGCAAAAGGCCAACCTCTCGCTTCGACATACCATGTTGAGATATTTGGTGACCTATGCGCCGACTCATCGACTTCGACAAGTCGATCCCGGTTACAAACCGGTTATGGATCTATCGTCTCCGGTTGCCAACGCCATCGTCGTGATCGCAGGATTGAGTTTGCTCGGTCTCTTTGCGTGGTCAAGCCGGAGGGCGTATCATGAGCCTAGCGATCCCACGTGGGCACGGGATTGTGCCGGGGCCCTGCTCTTGGCCCTGCTCTTTTCTCCCATTACTTGGGATCAACACTTAGTGTGGATGATACCGGCGGCCTGTGTCGTTGTCGCTGCCGCAGTACACATCAAAAGCGAATTGAGCTTGGTAGGATATGCCATGCTCGCACTTTATGTCATGTTGACGATGGTGTTGAACTATGAAGTCGTGGGCTCCGCGAGATGGGAAGCTTTGAAGAGTTATCATCATCTTGGCATTGCCATGCTGATCCTGTATGGACTACTGC
>CABVRS010000038.1:16503-22023 GCA_902500745.1 uncultured Nitrospira sp. | reverse complement strand
GTGGGAGAAATGGTGGAAGCGCGCGATTGCCAGCGTGCCACATCCGATGATCTGGAGACGGATCGGCGAAGTGCGTGAGCGCAATGCGCGCGGCGAGCGTCTCAATATGGGCAGTTATTTGGCTAAACTAGTCTCGATTGATGCGACGCGATTGAATCTCCCTTGGACCACTCGAGATTCTGGTTCTTCAGAAAAGTAGCATCCCTTCAACGCACACCCTCACGCGTCTACGTCTCGTATGATAGACGTCGCATATCAGCTAAATATGCTCCAAGTAGCATATTGCAACTTTATGTGATGTGACACATAATGATCAGCTAGGAAATAAGGCATGTCGATGAAAGACCTCGCACGCGATCCACGACAGGTTGGAAATCTCGTACGCCGCGCCCGGAAGAAGCAGGGGCTCAGCCAGTCACAGCTGGGCGATAAGGCGGGATTGCGACAGGAAACGATTTCTCTGATCGAGACGGGTCATCCGGCAGCGAAGCTGCAGACCATACTGGGGATTCTGGCGGCGCTCGATCTCGAGCTTCGGATTGTGCCACGGTCGAAGGGGCAGGCTGCGGACATCGAGGAGATCTTCTGATGTCCCGCCGCCGCGCCCATGCGCCATTGCGCGTGCTGCTAAATAACCGACCGGTCGGCCGACTCAACAAGGCTGCCACGGGCGCCATTGATTTCCAGTATGAGCCCGCGTGGCTCGACTGGGAGTATGCAATGCCCGTGTCGTTGTCGCTTCCTCTTCGGGAGGACGCATACAGGGGGGCGGCGGTCACGGCGGTCTTCGACAATCTGTTGCCGGATTCCGATACGTTACGCCGGCGCGTGGCCGAAAAGGTCGGCGCGGCCGGAACAGATTTTTACAGCCTGTTGGCGGCCATCGGGCGCGATTGCGTGGGCGCGCTGCAGTTCATGGGGCTCGACGAGAATGCGCCCGATGGTGAGAGCGGCGCGATCACAGGTGAGTTGGTGAACGAGTCGGCGATAGAGAGACTACTGCAGGGCCTGTCGCAGGCTCCGCTAGGGCTGAGTCGGGATGTGGACTTTCGGATTTCTGTGGCCGGAGCCCAGGAGAAAACAGCGCTGCTCCGGCACAAGGGACAGTGGTGGAAGCCGTCGGGTACCACGCCGACCACGCATATATTCAAAAAGCAGATTGGCCGCTTGCCAGATGGGATTGATCTGTCCAATAGTGTCGAGAATGAATTTTACTGCCTCAGGCTTGCCGCCGCGTTTGGGTTGCCGGTCACTAAGGCGGAGATGCAGGACTTCAATGGGATGCGGGCATTGGTCGTCGAACGGTTCGACCGGCGATGGACCGCGGACAAGCGCCTGCTGCGCATGCCCCAGGAGGACTTCTGTCAGGTGCTCTCGGTGCCGCCGACGAGAAAATATCAGAGTGAAGGCGGGCCGGGACTGATACAGATGCTTGAGGTCCTGAGAGGCAGCGATAGTCCGACGGTGGACCGAGAGACGCTATTGAAGGCGCAGATATTTTTTTGGCTCATTGGGGCCACGGACGGACATGCGAAGAATTTCAGCATCTTTCTCGGCCCCGGCGGCAGCTATCGCTTGACGCCGCTCTATGATGTGCTGACTGCCCAGCCAAGCCTTGAGGCAGGACAGGTGCAGCGCAAGCAGATGAAGCTTTCCATGTCGGTCGGCACGAACCGTCACTACCGGATCGATGAAATTCAGCGCCGGCATTTCGTGCAGACCGCACTAGCCGCCGGTCTCTCGAGATCAGCTATTGCCATGGTGCTAGAAGAGGTCGTGGACACGGCGCCCAAGGCGCTCGAAACAGTCGAGAATGCTCTGCCGAATGATTTTCCAACCGCTGTGTCTGTTTCCGTGAGCAGAGGTGTCAAACAGCGCCTCGACGTCCTTGTTGCCGCACCGTAGTCTGTGTTGAAGCGCGCGACGTGACTCCAGCACAAGTGGGGGCAGATCGCCACAGCGAAGAGATTCAAGAAATCACATGTCCGCGCGATGTCACTGCTCCGGTTCCCACTGCCACTTATCTATCTATCCCCGAGTTCACGTGTTTTCTCTGGCAGTGACTTCAGATGCAATTCTCCTCGGCTGCTGTCGAGGGTAATCTGATACGCCCCGAGAAAGCTCAATCCCAAGAGCCCGTCAACCGTAAATGGGAGATCGGGAAGGTCGTGGATTAAGACCTGGCTATTCCTGAGCTCTGCCCCGCCGATGCGAATCGCATCCAGTATCACCGCGTCCACCTGAACCGAACCGCTTGCGGTGTGCAACAGTACGCGTGTTGCGTAGGCGGTCGAGGCCAATCCAAGCTCCGTGGCAAGTCGACGCGAAATGATGGTCTGCGACGCACCGGTGTCGACAATGAGTCGTGCCTGTTTGGAGTCATTCAAGGTGGCCATGACAACGAGGACACTTCCCGAGCGTTCCACCGGAACGGCGGTAGCATGGGAATAGTCCAACAAGAGGGGAGAGGAGGGAGTTTTACCGACATGCTGCGGCGCGTTAGGGGGAAACGGCATGCCGGTCGGAGGCATCGGTCCTGTCGAGGCCTTAGGCGACAGAAGATTGACGGCGTGACAGGAGAGAAACTGGCGGGGACTATCTGTGAATACTGTCTTGCCATGGGCATCCACGCACTCAAAGAGGGTGCCGTTTGCGAAGGTAGTCGGTACGACCAGCAGCACTAGTGTTAAGACGGTGAGGACTGTTGCCGGTGCCATCCGCGGTATGGGCAGAACATCGAGCGGAGCTTGATTACACCGCGAGGTCATGGATGTCCTGGTCCGCGGAAGGGACGGGCGCATTTGCGAGTTGAGCGAGCAGACGGTGGTCACTCAGCAGTCGGCTGACCACGGCGGTTCGGGTCGTCACCCGAGTTTTTTTCATCAAGCGTTTCAGATGATCCTTCACCGTGTGCTCGCTGATGCTCAGCTTGTTCGCAATTTCTTTGTTCGTGAGGCCCTCGAGGAGGTAGCGCATGACCGCTGCTTCGCGTGGTGTCAAATGAATCGGCGTGGCCGAGGCGGGGTGTGCATAGCCTCGTTCATCTGACAGCTCAAGTCGGTCAATCAGCACGAGTAGCTGCCCGTCACCAGGATGCAGCGGTGACGGGATACCAAATGCGCGGAGCATGATTCGACCAGAGCGAGACAAGGCGGTCTGAGAGAGGCGCACATTCTCCCAGTCGGTCGATTCGGGAGACGGAGGAAGCATTTGGATGAGTTCCTGGCAGAATGATCGTATGACTGGAGGCAGGTCTACCGTTGGCCCTGGCCGCATGATCAATTCCTGAAGCAATGCGCGCCCGTCAGCATTGAGGTGCACCACTTGAAAGGTGGATGAAAGGAGAAGCACGCCGGTTTGAGCTGGTCGACTCGACTGGTCACTGTAGGGAAACGGCCAATGAGACTTCTGTGCAGCCACCATAGTATGTCCTTGCTCCGAACGGAAGCCTGAGTCGTTCTTGCTGGAGGAGAAGCACTCCGGCGAGTCTAATGCCAGTACATGCAGCACTCAATCCCGCCTTCGGGGGCCCTCCTTCTGAGTAAGCGTCGGCGCTCCCTCGCCACCGTGCTCTCTTCTGCTGCAAGGTCCAGACATGTTCACTCTTCTTTCCACGAACGCCAGATTGAAGCATTTACCACCCTTGACCCGTGTCGAATTCCTTCCTTTCTGTGAATCGACCAGCCTGTGACCTGATGCCCGCCAGATGGGTGTACATGCATCTGGGGTGATTGTGGAGATGACTCTGGCTCTACTACTCTCAGGCGCATGCACAAGTGGTTTCCCACCATCGACGTCATCGCGCAACAAGGAGCCAGAATGCGTACCATTCGTCGTCTGCCCTTCATATTCATACTGGTACTCGGCACGGCCTTGATGTTCATGCTTGGCTCCCCCAGCATGGCAAAAGAGACGGATACGGATTCTCCAATCGGTGGTGTTGGAGGTGCTGTCCACGCCGATCCATTCACGGGTATGGCGACGACGAGTATTCCCATTGACGTGGTACCTGGGAGAAACGGGGTGCAGCCGAATTTAGCGCTGACCTATGCGAGTGCTGGCGGAAATGGCTGGGTCGGGATGGGCTGGAAGCTGGAGGTCGGGGCCATTGAGCGACAAACTCGCTGGGGCGTGCCCTATCTTCCTACGGCGAGTGACGAACAAGCCGGCAGAGTCTATACCATTCGTGTCAATGGAGTGAGTGCTGATCTCGTGCCGGCTCCATCCCCCGCGTCGTCTGACGAATATCGCGCCAAGATTGAAGGCGGATTTCTCAGGGTCAAGAAGCTTTCTGGAGGATCAGCTGGGTGGGAGGTCACGGATAAGACGGGCAAGAAATATCTCTTTGGTACAACATCATCGACTCGGATGAGTGATCCTGCCGATGCAACAAGGATATTCAAATGGTGTTTAGAGCGAGTAGAAGACCGTGACGGCAATTTCATGACCGTCGCCTATGCGGGGGACCAGGGACAGGCCTATCTTGACCATATCGATTACACCGGGAATGGCGCAACAGCCCCAACGAACACGGTCAAATTCTATCTTGAAAATAGATCTGATGCACCGGCGATGTATCTCGGCAATTATCTCATCAAAACTGCGAAGCGATTGAAGACCATTGAGGTCAGGGCGAACTCGGCCCTCGTCCGCGCCTATGCGCTCACCTATAGTCAGAGTACCAGTACGTCCAACTCCATATTGGTCTCCATTCAGCAAACTGGGAAGGATGCTTTAATTGATGCCTCCGGAGCCGTGAGTGGGGGAAGCGTACTCCCTGCGATCACAATGGGCGTATCCAGTGCACTATCGAATTTTAGTAATGCCACTTGGTCGTCGTTTGGATCAGGGGGAGGAGATTTAAGGGATCGCATGCTCGTCGGCGACTTTAACGGTGACGGCAGGAATGATTTGGCGTTTCACGCTCCGTGGATGGGTCAGATTCTTGTCGGCATCTCGACAGGAACAAGTTTGAGCTGGTCCGCCTGGGCCGGTGCTGGCACGACAGATTTGATGGGACGATGGCTGGTGGGGGATTTCAACGGAGACGGCAAGAGCGATCTCACTTACCATGATCCGTGGGGCGGCCAACTGAATGTCTTTATATCCACAGGAAGCACTTTCGGTTCAGCGCAATGGGGCAATGCAGGGGCGACGGAGCTCAAAGGTCGGTGGTTGGTTGGGGATTTCAATGGGGATGGCAAGAGTGATCTCACGTATCACAACCCGTGGGGTGGCCAACTCTATGTCTTTCCATCTACCGGGAGCGGTTTTGGTTCGGCGCAATGGGGGAATGCGGGGGCAACGGAATTAATCGGACGCTGGCTGGTCGGGGATTTCAATGGGGATGGCAAGAGTGATCTCACGTATCACAACCCGTGGGGTGGCCAACTCTATGTCTTTCCATCTACCGGGAGCGGTTTTGGTTCGGCGCAATGGGGGAATGCGGGGGCAACGGAATTAATCGGACGCTGGCTGGTCGGGGATTTCAATGGGGATGGCAAGAGTGATCTCACGTAT
>CABVRS010000038.1:13242-16403 GCA_902500745.1 uncultured Nitrospira sp. | reverse complement strand
CGGACGCTGGCTGGTCGGGGATTTCAATGGGGATGGCAAGAGTGATCTCACGTATCACAACCCGTGGGGTGGCCAACTCTATGTCTTTCCATCTACCGGGAGCGGTTTTGGTTCGGCGCAATGGGGGAATGCGGGGGCGACCGAGCTCAAAGATCGGTGGATAGTGGGAGATTTTAACGGGGAAGGGAAACATGACCTCGTCTATATGAATCCCTGGGATGGTGGCTCCTACATGTTCCTGTCTGATCCGAACAATCCCCTGCCGGATTTGCTAACGAGTCTCTCCAATGGCCTTGGCGGAACAACAACCATCACTTACGTACCTTCGTCGCAGTACACGAATGCGCAGTTACCGTATCCCGTCCAGACCACCGCGACGATTACGACGTGCGACAATTGGAACAGCACGACTTCGGCCTGTGCTGGAACTGCGCTCACAACGGCCCACACCTACAGCGGTGGGTATCACCATATCGGCGAGCGGGAGTTCCGAGGTTTCAACTACGTCAAGGTGACTGGGCCGGTGGGGCCCACAGGCGAGCAGCTCCTTTCCGAGACATGGTTTCATCAAGGCAATGACGTGGCCGTGGGGACGAACAACCCGAACGTCGCGCATGGCTACACGAAGGGCCTGCCCTATCGGACAAAGGTGACTGATGCGACTGGCCATGTCTGGTCGGACGCAACGACGGCCTATTTGGCTGATGCCGATGGTGTGGCGCCATTCTTTACTCCAGTAACTCAGGTGGATGCCAGCATTGACAATGGGGCGAAGCAAACCAGAACCGTTTACGCCCAATATGACACCTACGGCAATGTCCTGCGCGAAGACCAGGTTGGAGACATTAGTACGACTACTGACGATCGGACATTGATCCGGACCTTCGCCAATAACACGGCGGATTGGTTGCTGGGGTTCCCGACCAGTGAGACGGTTTATGAAGGGATTGGACTCAGTCTTCAGGTCGCTCAGACTACGCTCTATTACGACGGCACGGCTAGTTGCGGGACGGCCTCGACGAACCAGACTCCCACGTTGGGGCATCTCACACGTACGGTCCGCTGGCTCAACGGTGGGACCAATCCCGAGACTCGCATGGCCTACGATGCCATGGGGAATATCCTCTGTACCCGCGACGCCAATGGAAATACCACGACCTTGACCTACGACAGCATGAATACCTTCGCGAAGACGACGGTCAATCCGCTGGGGCATGTGGTGACCACCCAATATTACGGGGTGGACGGCGTGGCCACGGACAAGGGGCTCTTTGGCCAGGTCAAGAGCGTAACCGATCCAAACAATCAAACGACGACCAGCGAATATGACGCCTTCGGCCGCAAGAGCAAAACCACGACTCCGGATGGGCTGATCACCACGGCTACCTACAACTACGGCATAGGTTTCACCATCGGCACCCAGCATGTGTTGACGAGCACCTCCGGCGCCGGCCTGGCTACGGCACTTACGAGCGCTACCTACTTTGATGGATTAGGCCGTTCGCTCAAGAAAGAAAGCACCGGACCGGATGCCAAGATCATTGTGACCGAGGTGCAATACGACAGCCGCGGAGCAGTCCGGAAGAAAAGCTTGGCCTATTTTAAAACCCTCGAATCCGTCACTGGCCGGTGGGCCACGACAAGCTATGATGCGCTCGGGCGGGTCGTGCGCATGGACAGTCCAGACAGCACCCGGGGCCTCGCTTGCTTCGCAGATTGGGTCACGGTCACGATTGATGCGGCCGACCATCGCAAGCGTGAGACTAAAGACGCCTACGGCCGGACGGTTCGTGTCGATGAATATCAAAGTACCACGAGTACTTGTGACACGGCGGTCGGCACCCCCTATGCTACGACCACTTATCAGTATGACGTACAGGGCAATCTTCTGTCCGTGACGGATGCCAAGGGCAACGTCTCAACTATGACCTATGACACCTTAGGCCGGAAGACCGCCATGCATGACCCCGATATGGGGAATTGGAGTTACCTGTACGATGCGGCCGGCAATTTGACCAAGCAGACCGATGCCAAAGGCCAGGTGCTGTGGTTCCAGTATGATGCGCTCAACCGTCGGGTGCAAAAGGACTTCACGACGCAGAAGGCCGTCGGCTCCGGGGATGTCCGCTACACCTATGACGGATCCACAAATAACCGAAAGGGGCGATTGCAACAGGTCGTCGATGCGTCAGGGACGGTCGTGTTCCAGTACGATGGACTCGGTCGTATTACCCAGTCGGACAAAACGTTGGATGGCACGACCTACACCACGCAAAGCACCTATGACGGGCTCGGGCGGCTCCTGACGGTGACCTATCCGAGCGCCCCTGCGAAGACCATTAGTTATGCCTACAATGGGCCGGTGTTGGACAAGGTGTTTGAAAGCACCACCACCTATATTCAGTACATCAACTACAATGCGTTTGGGCAGGCCGGCACGACGACCTATGGCAATGGCGTGTCCACCACGATGACCTATGCCAATGCCAGCAATACCGTCTGCAGCCAGCAGAACTTTCGGCTCTGTACCTTAAAGACGAATGGCCCAGGTTCTGGTGGCGGAGGTGGTGGAGGGGGATCCAATACCACTTATAGTGCTGTGGCCGATTTTTCCGGCACGCAGGGCTTCCATGGCTGGTACTACCTGAGCTCAACGGGAGCCCAACTCACCTGGAATGGCAATTTTTGGAGTGGGACCGACGGCTATATCGGCTTGTGGGACGATGGGAGGCATCCGGGCAACAGCACCGATGCCGTGCGCCGATGGGTCGCGCCGTCTGCGGGTAGTGTCCAGATCACCGGTACGACCTTCGATGGGGACACCTCCTGCGGGATAGATGGTGTTCAGGTGACCATCAAGAAGAATGGGGCCGTCCTGTGGCAGCAGACCATCGCGGCCGGGGATACCACCGGCTACAGTTTCAATCTGTCCAATACGGTGGCGATGGGAGATCAGCTTGATTTTGTGACGAATAAGCTGACCACCTCGGCCTGCGACAACACCGTGTTCAGGCCCACGATTGTCCTGACGACTTCTGGCGGCGGCGGTGGCAGTAGCACGACCTATAGTGCCGTGGCGGACTTCTCTGGGGTACAGGGTCAGCAGGGCTGGTACTACCTGAGCTCAACGGGAGCCCAACTCACCTGGAATGGCAATTTTT
>CABVRS010000038.1:0-13142 GCA_902500745.1 uncultured Nitrospira sp. | reverse complement strand
ATACGGTGGCGATGGGAGATCAGCTTGATTTTGTGACGAATAAGCTGACCACCTCAGCCTGCGACAATACCGTGTTCATGCCTACGATTGTCCTGACCACAGGCAGTGGTGGTGGCGGCAGTAGTGGTACGGCCTATCAGGATCTTCGGTATGTCTATACGCCAGACGGCAATGTCAGCGACATCTACGACAACCTGGTGGCGGGAGGAGGCGGGGATCAGCACTTGAGCTATGACAGCTTGAGTCGGCTGACCTTGGCGAACGGTCCTTATGGGACCAGCGGGACCAATACGTCACTCACGTACACCTACGATGAACTGGGGAATCTGACCTTCAATACCCAGGTAGGCACCTACACCTATCCCCCTAGCGGCTCGAGCAGTGTCCGTCCCCATGCGGTTGCGACCGCCGGCAGTAATACCTACAGTTACGACGCGAATGGCAACCTGACCAGCGGGGCGGGGCGCACGCTGACCTACAATCTCGAGAACAAGCCCGTAACGGTGACGACGGCGGGCCAAACTACCACCTTCGTCTATGACGGCGACGGCGAGCGGGTCAAAAAGAACGCAGGGTCCACGACCACGCGGTATATCAGTAAGCTCTACGAGTGTGACAACACGAGTTGTTCACGGATGATCTTCGCGGGCGGACAACGCATTGCGACCATCGGTTCCGGTGGAGCGACCTACTATTACCATGCGGACCACCTCGGCTCATCGAGTGTGATCACCGACAGCACGGGGTTGAAGGTTCAGTCCATCGCATATTATCCGTACGGCGCGCCACGCATGAATCAGAGCTTGATCACACCGGTCATCGACGTACCGTATAAGTATACGGGTAAGGAGCTCGATAGTACCACAAACCTCTACTACTACGAGGCACGCTACTACGATGCGACTATAGGGCGCTTTATGAGTGCAGATACGATCGTTCAAAACCCAAAGGATCCTCAGACGCTAAATCGCTATACATATGTACGAAACAATCCCTATAGGTACACAGATCCAACTGGTCAGCGCTTCCTGGGCGATGTGGGGAAATTCCTGGGCCGCTATGTAGCGCCCGTAGTGTCGGGGGCTATAGGCTATTGGGTTTGTGGCCCAGCGGGACCGATTTGCGCCGGCGCAGCATCAGGACTTACACAAGCTGCGGTTGCGCAATCCGAAGGAAAAAATGCCAATTTGGTAAGAGGAACTTTGGGCGGAGCTGCAGGTGTCGTTGCGATGGGAGTTGCGAATACGCTTCCGGTTTGCGCACAGCTTGGCGGTGCATGTGGATTTGCGGCATCCGGTGCAACCTATGCCGCAATTAACAAGAGAGACCCGAGAGAAGGGGCAAAGCAAGGCTTGATAGGGGGCGCGATTGCATTGCCTATCATAGTGGCAACATCGTATATAAATGCCAGCGGTCCCTCAGGTTCAAGAGAATTGACCCCTGATGAAGTTGAATTAGCCCGATCTGTTTTTAGTGAGAAGGTCGATCTATCGTCCGTGCGGATTTACAACTCTAAATACATTTTATTGCAGGGGCAACGATTTGCCATGGCTCCAGACGGAAATATCTATTGGCCACAGGATAATGGCAATATGGCTAACAGTTTCCCAAAACTGTTCATTCACGAAATGACTCATGTTATGCAATTTCAACACGGCATCAATGTGCTATTTCAAGGGTTTCTCCTACAAGGCGCGAAATACTTGAGTGGTCAGCTGTATGACCCCTACAAATTTAGTTATGATAAGGACCGCCTATTCAGTGATTATAATATTGAACAGCAAGGTGAATATGCCGTAGAAATCTATAAAGGTACGTACCCTTCAACCGCAATAGACTATTGAAAAATGGCAAGAAATCCGTTGATTTTCATTGTACTGCTAGCAGTTATTTCCTGTACCTTTTTGTCTTGCTCCCGGGGCTTTATTGTGACAGTGGAGGGTAAATATGGCGACGCAGTTTATTTCCGTTTCCATGACCCTGTCGACGGTAAGATTACGAAGTACAACGTAATCGAGCTCATCATTCAAGAGAAAAAGGAGGGTAATCAGTGGGATGTAATTTGGGCTTTAAGTGGGGAGCAATCGATTGATGAGGTGCAATATGGTAAGAAATATGAGGGCTTCAACGAGATTACCCAACCACGGGTCCTTTCGCTGAAAGGGGAATATCGTGTGCACGTCAAGGATATGCCAAGGTTCGAGCCTCCTGGATACGGCTATGCCCGATTTACATTCAATGAAAGTGGGGAAATAGTCATGCTGAGATAAGTGAAAATTACCGTTGGTCCCCACCAGATCTGTGCGATTCGGAGACATCGGTTCACTTTTCTTGGGCCTAAAATCTCGCTTCGATATGGCGCCTGAGTGCTAAGTCTGTTTGGTAGTGAATCACCTGGAATCGCTCACCAGTCGGGTCATACTTGGATTCGACCTCATCCCAAACCGACGTGGCTTCCTGCTTGGCACAGAACGTTTCGATTGGTTTGTGCTCGTTCAACGAGCCATGAGGCCGAGCCCAGTTGTAGTGGTGTTGCCACTCGGCCAACCGCAATTCCACGTCAGGTGTTCGCGGATCAGTCACAGCCCAGAATTCTTCGCGGTTGGTTTTCTGCGAGCGTTCGACTTTGCCATTCAAATGCGGAGAGGCCGGTCGATTGGGGCGGAATTTGATGCAGTGGTCCATGAGCCACTGCTGAGCGGCCATCGCGAAGAATTCGCGACCGCGATCCGTTTGGACCCGCTGCACAGGAAACGGCATTTCTTCGATGACAGGGTCCAAGAAGACCAGCGTGCTGGCCGCAGTGCGTCGAGGGAACACGGCTAGACGCGATAGAGTGTGCAGTCATCGACGGCCGTATACTGATAACAGCCCGGGGCAATCTTACACGTGTCGAGTTGCACGCGGTCTCCAGGAATCAGTCGGGCATACTGATGGCGTGACTTCCGTCGAGCTGGGCGAACCAAAGGGAGCACCTGATTGGTAACCAATACCTTGTGAATCGAGTCGAGCGAGAGGCAGAGATCATGATGGCGCCGCAATTCGTGTTGAATCCGGCGCGCCCCTAACTTCCGCTCCGTACGCAGACTCAGAATCAAGGCGCCTCGTGCTCGAAAATGCGTCGGTTTGGAGATCGGGTGAGACGGCGGCTGCGACTGAGCTTCGCGATCCTTCGCTCAAGGTGGTCGAATACGTTTTATGCCATGGGTACCTCTCTGGTCAACTTCTGGTTTTGGTCGCAGGGATAATCTCCATTGTACTAAGCGCGCGGTAACCTCTCGGTTTCTCTATCTGCCTGATACGGCTGGCGGAGCTGCTTCCAGGGATCGTTCCCTCCTTTTGAGTCCCTACCACTGGGGAGATTGTCGATTTAGGTATTCCGGGGTACACCTGATGAACGCCCATTCCAAATGTTCTTGGTTCTCTGCGACGGCTGAGTGTCTAAGGGGATGGTGCAATAGGGTGCAAAAGAATTCTTTCCGGGAGACCTGCTGTATGCGTGAACCCGCTTCGCGACCATGGTCTGGACTCACGTCTCTGGTCCTCGTGGTGACGTTGTTGGCTGGTTGTGCCTCACCGACCTTGCGACGCGCTGAGCGCTTGGCCGAGGACGGCGAATGGGATAAAGCCGTGGTGGCCTATCGGGATGCCCTCAAGACGGACCCTTTCGATGAAGCGCTCAAAGACAAACTCGAGGCCGCCAAGCAACAGGCGGCGGTCCCCCATTACAGCAATGGACGTCGGGCATTGGAGGAGCGTCGCATCGCGGACGCCCTGACTGAGTTTAAGGCCGCGCTTGGCCTTGACCCGACGAAGGTGGAGCACCATACGGGCATGGCGGATGCGCTCCGACTGAAGGAAGCGAACGATCAACTGCACATGGCCGATAAGCTGCTCAACCTGGGCCGTACCGAGGAAGCCCTCACGGCCTATGAACGGGCGGTCGAACTCGATCCGCATCTGACGCAAGCCCTGACTCACATCACCGAGATCACGGCACAACAGCGCTCCACGAAGATGTTCGGCGGATCCAGCCAGCCCATTTCGCTCCGATTCCAAAACGCCAAGCTCAAAGAGGTCTTCGAAATCGTCGCACGGACGGCCGGCCTGAATGTGATCTTCGATAAAGAAGTGCGGGACGAACCGATCACGATCTTCCTCAAGGAGATGGCGTTCGACGATGCGCTGAACCTCATCCTGAATACCAATGGCATGGTTGCCCAACGGGTGGCGCCCGAGACGCTGTTGATCATGCCGAACAACAAGCAGAAGCAGGCGCAATATCAGGATCTCCTGATGCGGACGTACTACTTGAATAATGCGAAGGCCAAAGACGCGGTGAATTTGCTCAGGACGATGTTGGAGAGCAAGCATATTTATGTCGATGAGAAGGTGAATGCGATCGTCGTACGTGAGGAGCCGGTAAAGCTGCAACTCGCTGAGAAATTACTCTTTGCGATCGATCGCCGTGAACCGGAGGTGGAGCTGGACGTCGAGGTGCTGGAGGTTAATCGCACGAAGAGTCTGAAGTACGGACTGAACTATGCCAAACAAGCCGGAACAGGACTGGTCCCGACGGGCGGATCGGGGGGGATCTCCACGGCCACGACGCAGTTTACGTATCAGCAGCTCACCTCCATTGGTCCACAAAGTTATCTGTTTACCTTGCCTGCGAGCGTCATCCTGGACTTTTTCAAACAGGAGTCCGATGCCCAGACCCTAGCCTCTCCCAAACTCCGCGTGATGAATAATAAGGCTGCATCCATCAACGTCGGCGACAAGCAGCCGATCTTGCTCTCCACGACGAACGTGTTGCCGGGTCAAGCTGCAACGGGCGCGGTGCCGACGACCTCCACGGTCACCTCCATTGAGTTCAAGGACGTGGGCGTCAAATTGACGGTCGAACCGACCATCAATTTGATGAACGAAGTGATGATGAAGATCAAGGTGGAGGTCACGCGGTTGGGCGATCAAGTGACCCTGCAGGCCGCGCCGGAGATCAAACAGTTTAAATTCGGCACGCGCACGGCAGAAACGGTCTTGATGTTGAAGGATGACGAAACGGTCGTGCTCGCGGGCCTCATTCAGGACGAAAAACGTAAGACTAAGTCCACCATCCCTTTCATCGGCGACATTCCCATCCTTGGCGACATTTTGACCTCCAAGCAGGATGATCGAGTGTCCACGGAGGTCGTGTTGACGATTACGCCTCGCGTGGTTCGTAACATGGATCTCCCGTCCTCGGCCGCACAGGCCTTTTGGTCGGGGACCGAGAATACCTTCGCGACATCGCAGCTCTATGCTCCGCAAGCGATCCCTGTGTCGCAGGCAACGAGTCAGAGCCAACGGCCGCATCCTGCTCCCGATTCGTTGGGATCGAAGCCAGGTATGCCTGCAGTCCCACCGAGTAGCGGGGCTCCAGCAATCGATACGGGATTGCCCGCTGGAGCAGGATCGGCACAGGAGGCACTTCCGCCATCAGGTCTTCCTACAGTGCCGAACGGGCAGGGCATAGTTCCCATGACCCCTGGCTCAGGTGGAGAGCGGGCGACCGGATCTCTGGTGCTCCGGCCGTTGGATGTATCCGCCGCAGTCGGGCAAGAGTTTCGAGTTGACCTGACGGCGTTGCATCTCGAACAGATCAGCGAGACCTCAGTCACCGTGACATTTGATCCCAAGCTCTTGGAGTTCCATCGAGTGACACCCGGGATGGTTGCACTGGCGTCTCGCACGGCCGAGGGCCAGGTCATGCTGACGCTGCGCCGCGATGGTGCCGTGCCGTCAGGCGAAGGGCTCCTCGCCATGCTGTTTTTCCAGGCCAAAGCCCCAGGACAGATTCCGCTGGATCTCCAGGTGTTGCCCGGGAAGGCCTCGCCGGCGGGGACTGATGTCACGGGCACCAGCCGCGCCATCATTCGGGCGCGATGAGGTCAATGGTGAGAGACACACCCCGACATGGCAACCGAGGCTTCACCCTCGTCGAACTGATGATGGTTGTGACGATTGTGGGAATTCTCGCGACGTTGGCGATTCCCTCATTTCAACGCTCGGTCATCAAGGCCCGTGAGGGGACGCTCAAGTATGACCTGGCCACTATGCGTGACGTGCTGGACCAGTATCGGGCGGACAAGGGAACCTATCCCCCAGCGCTGGGCGAGTTAGTGCAGGTGGGCTATCTCAAGCGGATTCCCGTCGATCCGTTTACCCACTCGGACCAAACCTGGCAGGTGATGGCCGATGAAGGAGAGAGCGGCGGCATTGCCGATATCCACAGTGGCAGTCCGCTCGTCGGACCAGAGGGCACTCCCTATAACACATGGTAGGTGTATGGACCGTCGTTCCCGAATCCGTACAGTCGCCGTTACGCTGATGGCCAGTGGTGTGATGCTGGTGGGGTGTGCAAGCCAGCGTCAGGATCGTCTTGCTTCCACTGACACACGGGAGCAGGTCCTGGCGGTGGCACGGGAGCGCGAAGCGGAGCTCTCGATGCTCCGGGCCGAGATGGCTGCGACCCGGATCGCCGCCGCGAAGAAAGAGGCCGAATTGGTTGAGCTGCGGGCGCTGGTCGCTCAACTCCGGCAAGAGAACACGGACAGCCACCAGCGATTGCTGGAAATCCGACAGGCCGTCGAGGTGCGTCAGACCGAGATGAATACCCTGAAGGCGGAGCGAGACCAATTGTTGGTCACGAAGCATGATCAGTCACTCACAGCTCTCAAGGAGGGGCTGATGGTGCTCACCAAACAACTCGACGACGTACGGCAGGACATCGGCCAGAAGGCTGCACGCACATCGGGGAAAGCACTTCGGCCGCCGGTGGAACGCACCACCGCATCGTCGCCACCAGTGGTGACGCCATCACCCGTCCAGGTGCGCCCCTCACACGTATACGAAGGTCCCTCTTCCACATCAGCCGTCTCGCTGGTGGCCATCCATGCCGCGCAGACCCCTTCGGACGTGCTTCGGATTCGCGTGCAACCAGGGGAGTCCTTGTCAGGTCTCGCGCGCCGCTACCGCACCACGGTGACGGCGATTGCGCAGCTCAATCAGTTGCACACCGATGTGATTGCCGTAGGCCAGGGGCTACTAATATCGTCCCCTAGTTCTTCACCGAGTGACCGGGAGCGTTAAACGATGCCGACACTGGTTCGACAGGCGACCCTGCTGGATGTCTTGGTTCGACGAGGTGTGCTGACAGCCGCCCAGGCTGATGAGGCGTCAGCTCAGGTGTCAGGCCCAGAACGGCAACTGCATGCGTCCTTAGTGGCTGATGGGCTTCTCACCGACGCGGAATTGGCTCAGGCGTTGGCCGAGCAGTGCGGAGTGCCCTACCACTCGCTTCACGAGTTCCGGGTGGACTTCGAATCGTTCCCCTCAATACCAGTCGACGTCATGCGGCAGTTCGAATGCGTACCCATTGGAGAGGAGGAGGGAGCATTCCTGTTGGCGCTGGCGGACCCCACTGATTTGCCGCGGCTTGATCAACTGGAACGAGCGCTTGGGCGGAGTTGTCGAATCCATGTGGCACCGCGTTCTGCCATCGCTGAGTCGCTTCGTGAGAGTACGCGGAATAGCCAGGTGGTTGCCAAAATTAAGGATGAATTCCGTCCGCTGTTGGTGCGTGAGAACGATGAAGGCGAAGAAGTCCTCTCCGTGGAGAAGGTGCAACGGGATCTGAGTCCGATTGTCCAACTGGTCGATACGATCATCCTCAACGCGCTGCAGAAACGAGCCAGTGATATCCATCTCGAGCCGGCAGATGGCGTCACGGAGATTAAGTATCGCATCGACGGCGTGTTGTACCTGGCCATGGAACCTTTGGATCTGCGCTTCCACAATCCGCTCGTCTCGCGCATCAAAGTCATGTCGGATCTCGACATTGCGGAGCGTCGGGTCCCACAAGATGGGCGGTTCAAGCTCCGCCTCGAGAAGCGCACCATCGATTTTCGTATCTCCGTCATCCCCAGCGCCTTCGGGGAATCGGTCGTTATTCGTATTCTCGCCAAGGAAGAATTTGCCGCGAAACGGAACGGCCTGCACCTCGACTCGCTGGGGCTGAAGAAAGACGATTTGGACCGGTTCCGCCGCGCCATCACGGCGTCCTATGGCATGGTGCTGGTCACCGGGCCGACGGGAAGCGGGAAGACGACGACGCTCTATGCCGCCCTGAACGAAGTGAACACGAAAGAGGACAAGATCATTACGATTGAAGATCCCGTCGAATATCAGCTGGCGGGCGTCGTGCAAATTCCCGTGAACGAGAAGAAGGGGCTCACCTTCGCAAAGGGATTGCGGTCGATTCTTCGTCACGACCCCGACAAGATCATGGTGGGGGAAATTCGTGATGCCGAGACGGCCCAGATTGCGATCCAATCGGCCCTGACCGGACACTTAGTCTTCTCAACCGTGCACGCCAACAATGCCTTTGATGTGATCGGCCGGTTCGTGAACATGGGGATCGAGCCCTATAACTTCGTCTCGTCTCTGAACTGCATCATGGCCCAACGGCTGGTCCGCACCATCTGTGAATCCTGTAAGGCCCCGCACACCGTGTCTCAAGCTCAGTGTGAACAACTGGGGTTTGATTACGAGCTCTTCAAGGACCGTCCCGTGTATGAAGGCAAAGGGTGCCTGGACTGTCATGGATTGGGGTATCGCGGGCGCCATGCCATTACAGAGTTTCTGCCGCTCACCGATCGGATTCGGGAGTTGATGTTAGATCGGCGGCCGCCGTCTGAGATCAGGCGCGCGGCGGTCGAACAGGGGATGACCGATTTGCGTCAAGCCGGCGTGGAGAAGGTACGACGAGGGGAGACCACCATGCGCGAAGTCAATCGGATGACATTTTTGGGATAGTCGTATGAGGCCCACACTCTTTCCTATCCATCGTCCCCGTGTCGGCATCAGCGTGTCTGCATCCGCACTGAGTCTGGTGGCTCTCCGCCGGCCGTGGTTCCGCAGGCCCATCGTGAAACAGGTCGTGGAGCGTTCGTTGCCCAGTGGCTTGCTGAAGGTCTCCGCAACTGAGCCGCACATCACCGATCTGGATGCCTTCGTGCAGGAGTTACGTGCCTTGACCGAGGGGCTCAGCGAGCGAACGGTCGCGCTGAGTGTGCCCAATCGCGCGATGCACATGGGGGTGTTTGCGTTTGATCGATTCCCTGACGCGCCCGAAGAACGAGCAGGTCTGATCAAGTGGCGGTTTCGCGAGGACCTCAACCTGACGATTGGCGACGCTCGGGTGATGCTGCGGGTCTTCCCCACCGGGACACGCACCCAGGTACTGGCCGTGGCGGTGCGTCAGACAATTCTGGATCAATATGAGGACGTCTGCGGCCGGGCTGGGCTCATCCCGGTCTCAATGGGATTTTCGCACCTTCAACTCATCGGTCTCTATCGTCGTCTGATGAAGGGCACTCGACGGCTGTGCGTGATGCACTGGACTGGGGACGAGTTCATGCTGCTGCTGTTCGATCAGGGGCAACCAGTGTTTCTTCGCACCAAATCAATGACCGGTGGGACGCAGGATCTTCGACGCGAACTGGTCGGAACCCTACAGTACATGGCAGATCAGGCGACGACTGTCCATGAAACGGGTGAGTCCTCGTTTCCCCTGTACCTGATCGGTGGTCAGTCGAACGCATTGATCACGCAGCTGCTCGGAGGGGAGGCAACGGTGACGGTGCCTGGCCTTCGGGGTGGATGGCAGCTCGAGGTCGTGCCATTGGGATGGGACAGTCTTCCGGCCCATCTCAACAACCAGACGGGATCGTTGAACGGACTCTCGGCGATGGCGACGGTGGTCGGATGATGAGAAATCCGGTGGGCCTAGTGTGGATTCCATTCCTGCGCTCGCCGAGTGCGGTCAGCCCCGTGCCTCACATCGCATTCTCGGTCACGCCGACTGCCATTACCATTCTGCGTGTCATGCAGTGGATGGCGGTCGTCCTGTGCTGTGCCTCATTGGCAGTTGCGTTCACGTGGTGGGACGACAGTGTGGTGATGGAGGAGACCGCAACCCATCTGGATAAGGCGGTGCAGCGGTTGAATCAGGCCAATACCAGCCGTGCAGAGCGCATGACCCGTGAGCGACTGACGTTGTCAGCGGATCAGATTGCGACCATCACGCGTGATGTGCGGTTTGTCAATCAGCTCGCCGAAAAGCGGGCGTTCTCATGGTCCCGTTTGTTGGCAGATTTGGAGACCACTATTCCTCCACATATGGCCCTTCGTACCGTTCAATTGAACTTTCAGGACTCGACGGTGGCGCTTCACGGATCGGCGGCGTCGCTGCAAGACATCCATACGTTCATGACTAATTTGGAACACCATGCGGCGTTCCGGCATGCGGCGTTGGCCAGTCATCGTCTTGAGCATCAGGAGAGTCAGCCGGCGGGAGGCTCGCAGGCGAGCATGGCGACGCCGGACACCGTGCATTCTGCGCGAGGCGTAGACTTTCAGTTGACCGTGGGGTACCGACCGTTATTGTAGGCTGAACACATGGCGAATCTGCTCAGACATAGACAGTTGCCAGTATGTAGCCGGTCGCTGCTCTTATCATGCGTACCGCTCATGAGTGTCACGGTATTGGCTTGTGTAATTGCCGCGACGAACTATTTTTACAAATTGAGTCCTGCGCAGGAACATCTTGCTCAGGCCGAAGCGGCCTATCAGACCACCTTGCGGGCGCAGGCCGCACTGCAGGCCACACGCAAGACACAGGAGGAGATGCGAACGATCAAGCTGAAACTCGACGAGGTCTGGCGGGGTCTTCCGACCGAGACGGAGTTTGCCTCACTGGCGCTCGCCATTTCTGAACTGGGACGCAGCGAGCGAGTGACCATTCCCGGAATGCAATATGCGGTCGAGCGATCGCCCGCCGATGGCATGCCAGTGAAGGCGTCGATCTCGTTTTCCGTGACCGGCGACTATGCGGCGGTCTATCGGTTCATCCACCGATTGGAATCCGCTGATTCCTATGTGGTCATCGAGAGTCTCAACGCGAGCCGAACCGCGAAAAGTGACAAGGGGAGTTCGTCTTCCGTGGTCTTTCATGTCACGGTCGCGACGTTCTTGCGGCCAAATCCACCGACGGGGAGTCTGTCATGAGAGTACCGGGCAAAAACGTGATGCTTGGGGGGCTGATGGGACTGTGGGCGACGGTGGCCGCGGTGCAGGTCAGCAGTCTGCCGGAGTTGAGTGAGGTGCCACTGACCTATACCTCTGGACAGTCTGTGGCGAAGGCGGCAGCATCACATGTCGCGAAGGATGCCCTGGAGCTACGTCCGATGCGGATTGTGGCGGCGCACTTGCCGTCGACGCCGACACGCAACATTTTCGAAGCAGCCGAGACACCGACATCCGAAAAGCGCCTCGTCAGGGCAGCGGTGAACAAGAAAGAGATGCCACCTCCGATCCCGGTGCCGGTGGTCGCGATGCCGGTGGTTCCGCCCGCGCCACCGATGCCCTCTCCGGAAGAAGTGGCCGAACAGGCCGCGCGACTGGCGCGGGAGCGCGCCCGGCAGCAACTGCGGGAAGTGATGGCGCAGTACCGCTATCTTGGGTACCTGACCGGGCGGGGTGAGCAACAGGCGTTTCTCGGCAAGGGCCAGGAGATCTATATCATTCATCTTGGAGATACGCTCGACGGTCAATTTCAGGTGGCCTCTATCACTCCCACGACCGTCAAGATCCTCGCGGCACACGCCGACGTCGAAACCACCATCCAGCTGAAGACCGACTCTTCGGTCGAACCTTCGTAATTTCTTCGCGTTCACGCACGCCGACGAACATCCGTTGCTCGGGCAGGCCTTGGTGGACCAGTCCCCGGGTGCACGGGATTCGCGCTAGGGCCGAACGGGCCTAGCACGCCGCCACTCGTCCCGAGCCGTTTTTGTACCCTCCAAAAACACGAATCTGTTCGCCAGAAGCCAGATGCCGTGCTAGTTAAGGCTACGTACGCCCGCTCCTCGCGTGCTTCCCGCACCACCTGCTGCTGTTCACCGCTCACAAAGGATCGTCGATGACCCACGCGCGTGTTCGAACCGGCATGCTGAATCGCATCATCGGGGCGGGGGGACTGGCTCTTCTGGGCGCCATCCTGCTCTCTGTCACCTCGGCCTTCGCACAATCCGCGACGATCACGCTCGATGCCTATCTCCATGGGAGCGGGGGGACCGCCAATCCCCCGACCTTGACGGCGGACCTCATTCCACCGCTCAGCCTCACAGCCAAGACCAAGGACTCCGCCGGCCTCGCATTCAGTGGGGGCAATCCCTGGGTGACCATGGGTACATGGACCCCGCCCGCCGGGATCAATGGCAAAGCGACCCTGACGGCGCTCACGACGGCGCACCTGTGGATGGGCTTCAAGAGCAGCGGGGATGTCGGCGGCAAAGTCGATGTGTTGGTCGACGTGCTGGTCAACGGGCAAGTCCTGAGTTCCGGCCTGACGCGCTGCGTGAGTACCCTGACCGCCTCCGCCAGTACCGCCCAAGACATCAGCCTCGCGCTGGGCAGCATCCCGACGACCCAACTTGATACCATGACGCAGACCCTCGCGCTTCGGATTTCCACCCGCATGGGGACCACGGCCAGCAATACGGCCTGTGGCACTAAAGCCAGCGTGACGGGAGTCCGTACCTATTACGATGCCCTCACTCGGGCCAGCCGTCTTGGCGTCACGATCGCCCTGCCGCCGCCGCAGCCGGTCGTGCTGCTGCCGAATCCTAAAACCATCCAGGCCGGATCGACCAGCTCGATCCTCGCCCTGTTGTTCCCAGTTCCGCTCCAGGCGACGACCCTGTCGGTGGTCAGTACTGCGACCAATGTGGCTACAGTCCCCAGTAGCATCGCCGTCGGCATCGGACAAGCTGTGGTCTCCATCCCGGTCACGGGGGTGAGCGCCGGCACCACCCAGCTCAAAGTCACCCTCAATGGCAAGACCATCACCGGCACTGTTCGGGTGGTGGGTGGAACCGCCACCATCAGTAGCCTCATCCCTTCGCCCCTCAGCATCACTCAAGGCGGGAGCGGGCAGTTGACTGTCTCGCTCAATGCCACTCAGGCGACCAATACGGTCGTCGCCCTCAGCAGTTCCGCCGGCAGTATCGCGGCGGTCCCGGCGACCGTCACGGTGCCGG
>CABVRS010000037.1 GCA_902500745.1 uncultured Nitrospira sp. | reverse complement strand
CTGGCCGCTGGTAGCAATAAAGTCCAGGCTGCATTCGTAGAATGTCACGTTGTCGCCCACGGCTGAGGCTGTCACATTGAACCCTTTCCACTCTTTCACACCACTCATGAACTGTTTCTCCCGCTCGATGTTGGCGGCCTGACCGACGGTCGGAGGATTGGCATTCTCTTGCATGGCCGCCTCTTTGTCATAAAACTCGGTCATCGCTTCAATAATTTTCCCCTGACGGATGTAACCGAATAAATCGTTCAACCGCTGTTGCACATTCGTCGTGCCCATGATCATTTCTCCTTTTGACGTTTACTGGCAAATGTGATTCCGGCCTTCTGTACTTCCTGATAGGGGAGCAACCAGACCAACGATTCATCACTGAGATCTCCGACCTGGATACGATTCCCCCATGGGTCGCGAAAGTCGCAGCGAAAACCAGGATGGAGCTTCAGCTTGTACTTGGTCGTCAGTTTTTTGCGCACCTCCTGAATCTGTTTCGCATCACGGACCATGAGCCCGAAATGCTTAACCCGATCCGGCCGCAAGGTCTCGACTTCGAAAATGGCCATGAACTGATGTTCGCCCAGCTTGCACCAGGCAGCGCCTTCCCCACCACGCAACATCTTCAACCCGAACACGTCCTGATAAAACTTCACCGCCTTCTTGGCATCCGTGACCTCGATCACAATGTGATTGCATCCATAGACGTGAACGGCCATTACCCACCTACCTTTCCAACCGTGGAGTCGCCTGTGAGCTGTTGAAACACAGCCACAAACTGCTCCGACGGTTGTGCTCCAGAAAGCGCGGACGTCCCGTTGAAGACGAAATAGGGAACGCCTCGAATGCCCAAACGATGGCCGGCGGCTTCCTCCGCCTTTACCTCTCCGACACCTTCATCACCAGTCAAAAACGTTTCGGTTGCGGTTTGATCGAGCCCTGCCTGAGCCGCAGCCTGAGACAGCGTCTCGAGACTCCCAATATCTCCGCCCTCGACGAAATAACGGCGAAAGAGTACTTCAACCAGCTCATCCTGCTTCCCTTGCTGTCCCGCCAGCCAGATGAGGCGATGCGCGGCAAATGTATTGGGCGTCCGTGCAATCCGATCGAATGCGAAAGGAATGTATTCAGCAGCTCCTGCCGCCGCAACTTGGTCATAGATCGCGCGAGCCGCCTCAGGGCCACCAAACTTCGTGTCAAGGTACTGTCGGCGATCCATCCCGTTCTTTGGCATCGCCGGATTTAATTCAAACGGTCGCCAGTGGATGTTCACTGGGGCGGAACCATTCCATGCCTTGAGTGCCCGTTCCAGCCGCCGCTTGCCCACATAACACCAGGGACAGATGACATCCGAGTACACATCGATACGGATTGCTGTGCCCTGGCCATTCATACGCTTCACACTCCACGAACGGCGCTTAGGATAGATGCCCCATCCGTCCGGCTTGATAATCCTGGGCTGCTTGAACCAGTTCGTCTTTTGTATTCATGACAAACGGACCATAGCGTGCGATCGGCTCGTTGATGGGCTCTCCACTCATGATCAAGAGTCGGCTCTTTTCCTGAGCTTCGATACGGAGTTGAGCCCCTTCACGCTGATAGACGGCCAATTCCGACTCCCCGGCCGTATGAGTGCCGTTCAGTCTCGTTCGTCCTATTAGCACCAACAGCGAAACATTGTGGCCCTGAGGAAGAGTCAGGACCACACTTGCTCCACCCTTCAATTGGAGATCGTAGAGTTCGATCGGTGTCACGGTGTGAGCCGGTCCCTTGCGGCCCTGAAACGATCCCGCAATCACACGCAATCTTCCTCCATCGTTCAGATCGATAACCGGAATATCAGCATCGAGAATCGTTTGATACCGAGGCGCCGACATTTTCTGAGACCGCGGCAGGTTGACCCACAGTTGAATGGCCTGGAAGGTTCCTCCCTTCTTCGCCCACTGTAGCTCGTGCATCTCTTCGTGCACGACACCGGACGCCGCCGTCATCCATTGGACATCACCGGGCCCAATCACGCCGGCG
This sequence comes from uncultured Nitrospira sp., assembly GCA_902500745.1. Lineage (GTDB taxonomy): Bacteria > Nitrospirota > Nitrospiria > Nitrospirales > Nitrospiraceae > Nitrospira_D. The sequence continues at coordinate 20,983 of CABVRS010000037.1, read as the reverse complement.
TTGCCGGCCGAATCCCGGTGAGCCACAGCACCTTGATACATGATCGTCACCGTTTCAAACCCGCGATGTGGGTGTTCCCCGACCCCGCGCGGTTGATCGGTGCCGGGAAATTGATGCGGTCCGGCATAGTCCAGCATGAGGAACGGATCAACCTGTCGATCGAGATCGTTGCTTGGGAACAGATTGCGAACAGGAAACCCGTCACCGACCATGTGGGCAGATCCTGGTTGATAGACTCCGAGCACGTCTTTGGTTACCACGGTGCTTGTTGTCATGACCCCTCCTTCTTACACCATCCCCTTTAACGCATCCTGGAGCGTCACGGTTCCCCTCACCAGCTTGATCGGGTGTTCGTACCCGATCGCGCCTTTTGAGAAGGCGGTATACATTTCTTCGAATAACCTCGCGGCTTCATCGGAAAATCCAAATGATCTGAATGTCGGGACGACGGCGCTCAGCGGCGCATGCTGAGCCGTCACAGTTTTTCCCAGAATCTGGCCTAGCGCCGCTGCCACCTGTTCTGGACTGTACTCTTCAGGGCCCGCCATTTCCACGATCTGCTTGCCCTGTCCACCGGCGATCAAATGTTCAGCCGCAATCCTGCCGATATCCTTGGTCGAAATCATCGGAATCTTCGCCTGAGGCGCAATGAACGTCGGCAGAATTCCCCCCGCCTTCGCCGCACCGACTACCGGCGCCCAATTCTCCATAAAATACGGCGGACGAAGAATCGTCAACCGCTTAGCGGTACGACCCAGCACCTGTTCCCCGTAATTACAGGCTCGAATCGGGCCGGTCTCGCCGTGGATATGCCCCCCGACTGACGATAGAAACACAACGTGGTCGACTCCACTCTTCTGGATAGCTTCCGCGGCTCGATCCATCGCCGTTCGCTGGTCTGCCAACCAGGCCTCAGCACCATAATTGGGTGGCACCAATACATACCCTCCTTTGGCACCTTGGAATGCTTTGGTTAAGGTTGATACATCGTCGAGTGATGCGACAGCCACTTCTGCCCCTTTGATTTTCCAGGCAGCACCTTTCTCATCCGAACGAACAACAACTCTGACTGGGTGTTTTCTACCAAGCAGAGTTTCTGCGACAACAGCACCGGTATTTCCTGTAGCACCGAGAACAACGAACATGATGTCCCTCCTCTTCCTGAGACGACGTCAGATCGCCTGGCGACCACGCTCACATGATGGCGAGGCTGCCATTGATCATAAAACATGTCGTTCCGCCAGACCAACACTCCTACTCACACATTCCCGCTTGGCAACTTACATTCCAGCCAGAAGGCACGGAAATCCTCTCTCGATCTGCCTGAAACAAAAGGCGATTCGATTTGTCGACGATGTACCTGCCGAACGAGCTGAAGAAAAGGAGTGCCGAATCAATGGCACCATGCCGAATGCTCGGCGCCTCTCTGTTGGGCGTATGCTACTCTTAACTGAGATGGAGGGTACTGATGACGACTCCGCTCATTTACATCGGTCTTCGATCCATCGTCCTCATCCTGTCCGGATTGATCGGTCTTCATTCGGTGCTCGCATCAGATGAACTCTCCCTTCCATCTCGGGCTGGTTCCATGAGGATTTCCCTCCCCTCGCATGAACGAATTCTCATCGCCACTGTCTTGGCGCATCCAGATCGCTATCAAATGCGAGAAATCCGGTTGACCGGAACTATCAGAGCGATGCAGACGGAAATCATCACTAATCGGATGATCTGTGGAAGCGCCCATGAACGGACGACGCTCCTCATTGAGGATGACAGTGGGCAGATTGAGATCCTCGATCAAGGAGCGTGCGGCAAGAATGTCGGAGCCCTCAAGGCGCCGATGTTGAAGACAGGCCAACCGATCGACCTCCTCGTGCAGATCATGCTCCCCACCAGCTTGGGCTCTTCCGGTTCCTCGGTGGAAGCGACCATTCGCTACATCGACCTCGTCCGAGAGTAGCAGTGGCCTCGCTAGGCCTTTCGTACGCCCTTCTCTAGTGCTTGACGCTCAGTCTCTCCGGAGAAATTCGACCTTAGAGTAGGAATTGGCAGGATTTCTACTTGCTCGTTGTGGTCGTTATGCTAAGGTGGATTCCACCAGTCAATCGTACAGATGTCTTCCGAGAGAGAGCCAACGAGGGAGGACGTGATGATCACAGTGAAGAGCCCGTTCGTTCAGCAGACGTTGGTCGCGATGATGCTTTTTGTCGCCATCGGTGCGCTCTCGGTGATCTGGCCTGCCATCATTGCCCTCGGACTAAGTGCGTTCCTGCTCTTCCATTCGTTCGGCGTCGAACAGGAGATCGTACTCCGGTCGTGGACCGAGGTCAGTCATCTGTCGATCATTTTCACCTCTCCTCAGCGCCTCAGTGTTCTAACGATTCTCTCGTGACGCATTCGCGCCGCGCGGTCGTCAAGCCAGAACTTTCCGCCTAGAACGGATGACCTTCGCGGTGCGCATGAACGCCGATGTGGCGACTCGCCCCCCGTTGACGTACCCTGCTGCGGCTATAGCTACTATCATTCGCAATCGTGACGACAGGCTCATAACACCCTAGCATGCAGTGAGCCGTCAGTTGGCCTGGGCGATCACCTGACACACCGGACCATAGGGTTGTAACCCCACATCAGCTGTGAGCAGACGCAGGTGCTCAGCATGGGCTTGTGCCAACAAGATACGGTCAAAAGGGTCACGATGATGCAGAGGTAACCGCTCAAGAGCCAGCGCGTGGGTCACAGACACCGGCAATTCTTGAAACCCACTATCCGCAATCTTGGCGGCGAGCTCTTCTGGATCGGCCGAGAGCTTCTTCACTTGAATCTTGATGACCACCTCCCAGAGTGAAGCCGCACTGATATAGACCACGGGTGTGGTCTCGATCTGATGATAGATGCTTCGTGAAAGTCGTGTAGATTGAATCACAAACCACAAAAAGACATGGGTATCGAGCAGGAGATTCACGACCCACCCTCGAACGAGGCCAACACATCGGGTGGTAACGGCACATCAAAGTCGTCCGCGATGGTCACACGTCCTTTTAAGAGCCCTGGACGTCGAACGGGAATGGGCTGATCAAGCGGCCCGAGCTGAGCCACAGGCGTCCCGTCTTTGCAAATCGTGATGCGCTGACCCTTCGCAACGGCAGCCAGGAGTTTTGAAAAATGGGTCTTGGCCTCATGGATATTGACGGTCTTGATCGTGGCTTTCATAAGCGCTCCTAAGTGGACTAATGTTAGTCTACATACGACCCGTGGAGGAGTCAACCAGTCGTTCCCATGATATTGGGGATCGCTCGCCAGACTCTCGAGGAAATTCGCGAACCTACGACCCAACGCAGTCGCGCGCTAGGCTTGCAAGAATGCAAGATCAGATCAGCCGTCTAAAAACTATGAACCTGCTGTGGTTTTGTAGAATCGGATAGGAACGGTCGTGGGAACAGCTTACTGGACGAGATCAACTTTGGCGATCGCACTTAGCCGGTACTGCCATCTTCGAGCAGCCCCTCACTGATTATTGTCCTTACTCCCACCCACTAACTTCATAGCCCTTTTCCTTGAGGCATTTCGTGACAGCCTCCGCATAGGGCGGATCCGGCTCCAGTGGCTTGAAGGTTCCTCCCAGTACGCCAAGGACCAACCCGAGACCACTGCCGGCGGCTGCCCCGATCGTCATGCCCGGCAGTCCCCCGATCACCCCCGCGGATGCGCCCATGGCACCACCGACCAACAAACCAAGCACGGCACCGGACCCCGCGTTGGCACTTTGGTGAACCCCCGGACGCAACCCGGTTCCTTCAACGTGTTTCCGGCAGGATTCAATCTCTTGTTGAGCGACCTGCTTGCCGGACACGTGGAGGTGCTTATTCGACCGTAAAATCGGCTGAGGCCCCGAACAGGAGGCGACAGACAGCAGCAGTATGATTCCAATCAGCCGCTGCCATGAGTGAGTAACCACGGAAGTCTCCTAGGGTGCTTCCTTCTATGTGCTTCACTTCTCACCCTTTGGAGTAAATGTCGAGGATTTTTGAATTGCGTACATCCCGAGAATGCATTTCAAAACCTCCTGACCGCGCTTCGACAAACAGCCCTGAGTCAGGTGTATTCCATCTCTCTTCTTTTTCCTCTCTACATAGACTGGATGGGTGGACACTCACCTGCGCGCATTGTCCGAGCACATTCCTCCATGCACTCCTTCCTACTTCGATTGGGCATCGAGGTTGTTTCCCTTGCGCGCATCCAACGAGGGCCTTCTGAGGCCGCACCTTGGGCGAGCACCGAAACAACCTCAATGCCCAATTCCTTCCCCTCTACTGCCACCCCGTCACTTCATAGCCTTTCTCTTGCAAACACCGATTGACATAATTGGTATAGGCCTGGTTCGGCTGGCTGGACGGACCGACAACAGCGTGAAAGAGTCCCGTCAGGAGGCCCCAGACCGCACCACTGGCTGCCCCGACCATCGACCCCAAACCGGCTGATGCACCGGAAATTACTGCTCCCAAAGCCCCGCTCGCGGCTCCCGCACCGGCCCCGACCGCCGTACCTGTCGCGATCCGTCCGGCCTTGCCACCACCGCTGCTTTGATCCGCACCGGCGGATTCCGCCGACTCCTTGCAGGCCTCAATGTCTTGCTCGGCAACCTCTTTTCCTACCGATTGCATATGTGCATTGGGATAGAGCACCGGTCGCGCACTCGAACACGCTGCGAGCAGAAATACCGCTACGAGAGCACTCACTCCGAATCCCTTCATATAGACTCCTTTTCTTTTCACTGTTGCGGCATCAGCCGAGCCAGGAGCGCCTGTGCCGTCATTCCTTGTATACAGAGTCGCTTCCGCCGAGCTTCGGCCCCTGCCTGGAGCTGCACATGCGCGCGCGGAATCGCGCATTGCTCCGCGATAAATCTGATCAACTCATCATTGGCAGCCCCGTCAACCGGACGAGCCGCCAGCCGGACCTTGAGCGCATCACCATGCACTCCCACACACTCGGTCCGCGCTGCGTTGGGTTGGACATGGACGGACAGAATCGCCCCACGTTCACTATCTCGGGCAATCCCTGGCAGGGAATCCACAAGACGCGACGGCGTTAAAAGATTGCCTTGACCAATTCTAGTATGGCGCGCTGCATGTCCGCATCGTCCGTGATCGGACGAGCGATCGCCACATCACAGGCTCGTTCCGGTGGGATGCCCTGTTTGATCAGTGTGCCAGCATAGATTAAGAGTCTGGTGCTGACGCCCTCTTCCAGGCCATGCTTTCTGAGGTTGCGGACTTTTTGGCCCAGTTTGACAAGATTCGCAGCAATTCCAGGCTCGACACCCGCTTCACGTTGAATCACTCTCGTTTCGATGTCGATACTGGGATAATCAAACTCAATCGCCATAAACCGCTGTTTGGTACTCTGTTTGAGATCTTTCAGGACGCTTTGATACCCGGGGTTGTAGGAAATCACCAGCATGAACTCGTCGGCAGCTTCGACGATTTGGCCTTTTTTCTCGATCGGCAGCACTCGCCGGTCGTCACTCAGCGGATGGATGATCACGGTGGTATCTTTTCGAGCTTCCACCACCTCGTCAAGATAGACAATGGCCCCATGTTTCACACCCAAGGTCAGTGGCCCATCCATCCAGACCGTATCCTGTCCTTTGAGCAAATACCGTCCCACTAAGTCGGATGCGGTGAGATCTTCATGACACGCGACAGTGATCAGCGGCCGGCCCAGCTTATAGGCCATGTATTGAACAAATCGTGTTTTCCCGCACCCGGTTGGTCCCTTGAGCATGACCGGCAGCTTCCGATCCGCGGCAATGGTAAACAGGCCGATTTCTCCGCACACCTCCTCATAAAACGGCTCATGGAGGATGCGATACTGTGCCACATCGATCTCACGTACCGATTGCATCAGCCTCTCACGCACGGTTGGAACATAAACATAGTCGTGGTCTTCCTCTCGAACAGTGCCCGTCACAATAAACAGAAGAACCCGCGAAGATCAAGTGATGGCCCCGCAGGGAATCCCCCTACACCATCTTCTTCCCATCGAGCACCTCGCGAACTTTTTGGGTCAACACGTTGGGTGTGAAGGGCTTCTGGAGAAAGGCGGTGTCGCGTTTGAACCCACCCTGCTCGAAGACCGGATGGTCGGGGTACCCCGACATATACAACACTTTGATATCCGGCCGTACGCCCGTCAGTTTCTCGGCGACTTCCGGTCCGCTCATCTGCGGCATGGCGACGTCGGTGAGCAGCAAATGAATCGCGCCCATGTGCTTGGCGCCGGTCAAGAGCGCCTCGATGCCATGCCGAGCCACCAACACTTCGTATCCGCTCAGTTGAAGGGCTTCTTGCACGAGACCACGCACCGAGGGATCATCTTCGACCAACAAAATAGTTTCCCGCCCAATCGCCTTGCCGAGGCTCCCATTGACGACAGGCGCAGGCTGAGATGTCTCATTCACTTTCGGGAAACAGATCTTGCAGGTCGTTCCTTGCCCCAATTTGCTTTCGACCCCGATCGTCCCTCCAAATTGTTTGACGATGCCATAGACGGTGGAGAGCCCAAGCCCTGTCCCCTTCCCCTTTTCTTTCGTTGTAAAGAACGGTTCAAACAAGTGGGATTGGGTTTCTTCGGTCATGCCCTGTCCCGTGTCCCGAATCGCCAAGAGGACGTAGTCCCCCTCCTTGAGCAACATGGCTCCATACGGTGAGCCTTTATCGACCACGACATTCCGCGTCTCTATCGTCACCTGGCCTCCTGTGGGCATGGCATCTCGAGCATTCACAGCCAGATTCATGATCACTTGTTCGATCTGGCCTGGATCGGCTTTGATCGATGCCAATTGCGGGTCGAGATCGACGCAGAGATCGACGATATCCTCACCCAATAGCCGCCGTAGCATGCCGTCCATGTTCATGATCACCGCGTTCAGGTCCACGACTTTGGTTGTCACAAACTGGCGGCGGCTGAACGCCAGCAGTTGGCTGGTGAGGCCGGCGGCTCGATCCGCGGCTTTTTTTACCTCGTCAATCTCACGACGCGACGGATCCCCCGTCGGCAACCGGCTGAGAATCAACTCACTGTACCCGCGGATCACCGTCAGCAGATTATTAAAATCGTGCGCGACTCCTCCGGCCAGCCTCCCCACGGCCTCCATCTTCTGGGCTTGGCGGAGTTGCGCCTCGGTCTGATGCAACGCCTCTTCCGCTCTGGCGCGCTCGCCGAATTGTCCGATTCTCAAGGCCAGATCGGCGATCATGCTCAGCAGTTCACTGTCCGGCTCACGCACCTGCCGGCTGAAGAACTCAATGACCCCTTCGATGTCCCCGCCGATGCGTATCGGAAATCCAAATCCACTATGAAGGTCTGCCCTGGCGGCTACTTCGGCTCGAACCAACGTAGGATCGACCAGAATGTCCCGAATCCAGACCGGCTGTCCACGTTCCCAAATCTGACCGGGCAACCCCTGCCCCGGCGTAAAGCCATGACGCTGATTCGCAGCTATCATCTCGTCGGCATGGACGCCCGCAGCTTGCCAATGATGAAGACAGCGCAATGTTCCCGATTGTTTATCCAACCTCCAAAAAACCCCCAGATCCCATTCGAGACTCTCTCCGACCGCCTGAATGATGTTCGGCACCGCTTCATCGAGCGTCGCCGCTTCGGACAAGACACGTGTCACCGCGTATTGAGACGCCAACCGACGTTCGTCTCGGCGGCGGTCTGTGATATCGCGCACGAAGGCACTGAAAATGTAGGTCTCACCGATACGCGCCGGCGAAACGGCCAGCTCCACCGGAAACTCATGCCCGTCTCTGTGGCGGGCTGCGATCTCGATACGGCGATTCAATACAGGTCCGGCTCCCGTCTTGAGATATTCGCGAATTCCTTGGGCATGCGCCTCTCGATCACGCTCTGGAACGATCGTCTCTGACAACGGTTTCCCCATCGCCTCTTCGCGAGTCCACCCAAAGATCGCCGTGGCCTGAGCATTCCACTCGGTCACGATTCCGGCGGCATCAATGGTGATCACCCCATCAAGCGCCGTATCGACAATTGCGCGGTTTCGCTCCTGACTTTGCAGCAACGCGGCTTCAGCCGCTCGTGCCCATGCGCTTTCCTGTTGCGCCTGACGATATTCCGTGCGCAAACGCGAGGTGGACCACAGCACCAATACCAAGAGCGGGAGCCAGACCGCCGCCACGATGCTCCGCTCGACATGACCGAGCAGAAAGGTGCCCACCCCGAGAGAAACGAGGGTGATCAGGACCATGACGAACGTCAACCACTCATATCGTCTGGCCGCGGACGCACGGCGCTCGTCCGGTTGCATCATATCGTCATCCTTGTGATCGTCCAGGTATCGAGGATTGTGGTCGGGCGATAGGCCATCTTGGTTGCGCGCAATCCAGGAAGGCCGACATCTTCCATCGCATTAATGGAGACCGCGCCTTGCGCCATGGCCATCCGACACGTATCACGAAACACCCACTGCGCCAGACCAGGGACGGCGCGATCTGCGACTTCCAGCAGAATGCACCACGTGCGAGGCGTCAACCAGTAGCCAAACGTATAGGCCGCAACGGCATGGTCGACTCGAATCACGGTCCCGAATACACCGATCTGTTCATGCTCGTGCAGGACGAGCGTATGGGCGGCTTCCGCGTCCTCCAGCAGGAATTTCCCCATGATATCGAGGTGTCCTTCGCGCTTCTGGCCTGCCCAGCGCCGATGTAAGGCCATACAGTCGCTGCGGTGTTCAGCACGATAGGGTTCACTCTCGACTATGTGCTCCCGCTCTACGCGATTGCAGAGCGCCCGTTGTGATTTATAGTGGTCTCCTACCAAGCCAGCCAGAGCGGCGACAGAGTAGAGATAGTCTCCGTCACTCCGCTGGAACTGGTACGCATCGGCGGGCAGAAGTCCTCTCTGTGCGTTCGTCACATGTTCAATTCGACTCACCGGCGAAGGCCCGTTCCATTGCAACATCAGGTCAAACGCGTGATCGACTGCCTTCTCCAGAGGACCGGGTCCAAGTGGGGGCAGCGGCATGAACCATCCGTCCGGAGATGCCGCGAAAAGGAACGCCGTGTCGTGGATCTCCATCCACCAATACGGAAGCAGCGAGGTCCACATGTAATGGTACGGAAAGGCAAACGCCGCGGGCATGTCAGGAGAACGCCCGTGCGATCGCTCAATCGCCTTTTCGAAATAGGACGCGTCCGAGATGATGAGCGGTCGGAGTCGAGCGTCGACTCGCTGCAGAGCAAGGCGAGCCGTCAGATGAGGGAGTGGCTTGAGTACGATGACATCATCCTGGAAGCGGCCAATGAGGCGCGGATGAGTCACAATTTTTTCAACGAGAGGACCACTCACCAATAGGTTTGCTACGTGATCGGCATAGGCGTGAATCGAGCGGGAAGGCTCTTCCCGCATGAAGGGACACTTGGTGTCCCACCCTAGAAGAACCTCGTTCTCTGACGCATCCCACATCAACGCCAGTGGGTACAGTTGGCAATCCAACGGGCGTTCGTCGTAGATTCCGCACCGACCAGACGCTGAATCAAACGCTGGGCACAAATAGCCCTCACCGACCGGATTCTCCACTAACGTCACTTGCGAACCGGACTTGTCCGGAAAGAAGGACTCCGCGACTCCATGCATCACGGCATCGGCGATTTCCTGGGCTGTAAAGTATGGACGCAGAAAGCTATCCGCTTCCGGGAAACGGCAACACACGTCACAACGCACACATGCCGAGCTCGGCACCAGCTGAGGCAATGCCCTCATCATCGATTCGGAATCCACTGTAACGAGGTCCATCGGGCCCCAATCATACGACGCATGGTGAACGGGATCAAGGAAGCCTCCATTCTCGCTCATCACATTCCTTCCACCGCTGCCATCCGGCCCCCACCATTTCAATAGTCTCATAGCATAGAGGGCCCTTGTCGCTCCGAGCTCTGCGTGCTAGCATCCAGCGTCTTGCATGCTCTAGAGCCGTTGTTCTGCCCGCAGCAACAACGGCAAAGGATACGTCCCGTTGGCACACACTCAGTCCCTCTGCCCGACACTTTCAACGGAAGCAGCATATGACCGCTGTACGGCCATTCACACACAGTTGGGCCACACCGATCTATTCGGTGCATCCTGGCGCGTGAGTCCCTGCCCACTATTCTTGTCATCTGATCAACTCCAGTTCTTCGTGGCATTAGGTCCACACCTGCTGTCGTTCTATCGAGGGCTGAATCGCCTTTACGGCGAGAGCCTCAAAGGCCTCCAGCCGGCTTGGGTGGCAGGCTACCTCGATCAAGGCAAACCGGAATCGTTACGCCAGTACAGTCGGATGAAACGGTTTCGAGACGAGATCCCGGCGGTCATCAGGCCGGATGTCATCCCAACGCCGGACGGCATGGTCATCACTGAGCTGGATTCAGTTCCCGGAGGCATGGGGCTGACGGCCTGCTTGTCTCACATCTATCACGACCTCGATGACGGTCATGTGCGGATCATTGGGGGACGGAATGGGATGATTCAAGGCTTTGCCCGCATGCTGCGGTCCTACCAGGCCCAGCGCGTAGGATGTATCGCCATCCTCATTTCAGAAGAATCCAAAGACTATCGCCAGGAGATGTCGTGGCTCGCCGAACAACTCCGCAAGGAGGGGCTACCCGTTTGGTGCGTCGAACCCCGAGAGATTCGATTTACGGAGGAAGGACTTCGGCTTGAGATCGACGGCAGCCTGCAAGCCGTTGACGTGGTCTATCGTTTCTATGAACTGTTCGACCTCTTGAACATTCCTAAAGCCGAGCTTGTGCAATATGCCGCCAAGAAAGGGTGGGTCTCCGTCACCCCCCCCTACAAACCGGCGCTCGAAGAAAAATCGGCCTTTGCTCTATTCCATCACCCCATGCTGCGCCCCTTTTGGGAAAAGGAACTTGGGGTCGAGTGCATGCTCGAATTGAGTCGCGTCATACCGAAAACCTGGCTACTCGACCCAGCACCGCTTCCAGCCATCGCAACGATTCCCGACCTTCGTATCGGGACCCGCGCGGTCGCAAGCTGGAGAGATCTCGAGAACGCCACGCAGAAGGAACGACGGTTCGTCATCAAACCGTCTGGATTTTCACCTTTGGCGTGGGGAAGCCGAGGCGTGTCCGTCGGGCATGACATGCCGCAAGCAGAATGGGTGGACGCGCTGCACAACGCGCTGGTGTCGTTTCCGACCACACCCTACATCTTGCAAGAGTTTCATAAGGGCCGATTGTTCGACATGGACTTCATGGACGAGAGCCACGGTGCGGTCGTTCGAATGTCCGGCCGCGCGCGGCTCTCTCCTTATTATTTCGTCTCGGAAGGGACGGTGGAGCTCGCCGGCATCCTCGCGACCATCTGCCCCGCCGACAAGAAGATTCTCCATGGCATGAAGGACGCGATTCTGGTCCCCTGTGCCGTTCAACCAAGCTGAGACACACGTGTCACAGAAATCGTAAAATGGGCGTATCACTTTCTCCATTTTCCTGGTAGCCTTATAGCACTGTGGCACTGACTCTTTTCCACGTCGACTGGTGTCCTGACTGTCACGTGGTCCGACAAAAGCTGAGCACGTTACGGGTATCCTATCAAGACGTTATCGTACCCGACAGCAGACGAATGCGGACGCAAGTCTACGATGTATCGGGGCAATATTATGTTCCGGTGCTCAAAGACGACGATCTCGTGCTGACGGAAACCAACGACATTCTGGATTATTTGGACAAGCGTTACGGAACCGATATCATGGGCGGCGCAACAACACAATTTGAATCTCAAGCCCGTGCCACGCCGGACGTGCTGGGCGACGATGACGACCACCCCTCCTGCCGCATCACCTAACTAACGAAGGACGATTCATGGAAGACTGGAAGCAAGTCCTCGCGAAGAGCCTCGTAAGGCCCAAAGACTTGGCGGAACGGTTCGGACTCGACGAGAAAGAGGTGGAAGCGATCGTCGGGCCGTACCCTGTACGAATCACGCCGACCGTCCTCGAGACCATTAAATCTCCGGGCGATGCGATTTGGAAACAGGTCGTCCCGGATATGGCGGAGTTGGACGATATCGCAGCCGACGACGATCCGCTAGAGGAAGATCTGATGAGCCCGGTGCCTCATCTCGTTCATCGGTATCCGGACAGAGTGCTCCTCATGGTGACCAATCAATGTCCGATCTACTGTCGTTTCTGCACTAGAAAGCGATTAGTCGGCAAGCCTGGGTTCCTTAAAAAGGGCGAATTGGACCGTGCTATTCAGTATCTTCGCGAACACCAGGAGGTACGCGATGTGATTCTCTCCGGAGGGGACCCACTATTACTCCCCGACCACCTCCTCGAACGGATATTCAAGGCGCTTCGAACGATCCCACACTTGGAACTGATCCGGATCGGCTCACGCGTCCCGGGATCATTACCTGAACGCATCACCCCCAAGCTATGTGAAATGGTGAAACAGTACCACCCGATCTATATGAACCTGCATTTCAATCATCCGGATGAACTCACCCCCAAAGTCAAAGCCGCTTGCGGGATGCTGGCGGATGCCGGTATCCCATTGGGTGCCCAAACCGTGCTTCTGAAAGGGGTGAATGACGACCCGGACACCATGAAACGTCTCGTCCATCAACTGCTCCTCGCACGTGTGAAGCCCTATTACCTCTACCAAGCAGATCTGACCAAGGGGACGAATCATTTCCGGACGACTGTCGAAACCGGCTTGAACATCATCAAAGCCCTCCAAGGCCATACCAGTGGTATGGCCGTGCCCCATTTTGTGATCGACGCGCCTGGTGGCGGAGGCAAGATCCCCTTGTTACCGGATAATTACTTGGTGCATCTGGACGAAGACGGCGCACTCCTCCGCAACTACGAGAATAAATCGTTCCACTACCCGCAGCCGAAGGTTGAGTCTGGGCGAGAGCTCCCGATGGTCGGAGCCAGATCCTCGCATGAGGCGTCAGCAGAAGAAGCCTATGCGGCCTGCAGTGACAGCTATCCCGATCGCGATGGCTTCGCCTCGTGGGGAAACAGCTGTGGCGGAGACTCGGACGACCTGTGACAACACGATCGCGCCGGTCCGGTATTCTCCCCTATCAGGACATCAAACAGCTGATCGCAAGCCGCGCCATTACGTCTTCTCCGGCGATCGAAGAACGACAAATTCAACCGGCCAGCCTTGATCTCCGCCTCGGCCACAAAGCCTATCGGCTGATCAGCAGTTTCTTGCCCGAGTTGACCGCGATTTCCTCCCGGCTCAACGTGCTGGATTTTTATCAGTCCGATCTGGTCATGTATGAGATGGATCTGTCCGCCGGCGGCATTCTGGAGAAGGGCCATGTGTACTTGGTGCCGCTCTTGGAACAACTGGCCTTGCCACAAACCATCCGCGCGCGCGCGAACCCCAAAAGTACCACCGGTCGCCTGGATGTCTTCACCCGCGTCGTCACGGATCTCACCGCCGGGTTCGATGAAATCCGCACCGGCTATCGAGGCCAGTTGTTTCTGGAGATCGTCCCACGTTCCTTTGCCATCAAGGTTCACACCGGCCAATCACTGAATCAACTCCGATTCGTATCCGGCGACGCCGGGGTTTCAGACCAGGCTCTCCACTCGCTTCATCGAGGGACTCCATTGCTGTATCACAACGCAGCCGTCAATAAACCGGTCGGGAGCCGGGACTTTCGTGCTGAACGAGGCCTCTTCCTTCGTATCGATCTCGCCGGCTCAGATCGGGGCGACACGGGCGTGATCGGATACCGGGCGAAGAAAAACAGTCATGTCATTGATCTTGCGAAAATCGGTCACTATACCGCATCGGATTTTTGGGAACCGCTTCGCCGTCACCGCCATGACAGCTTGCTATTGGAGCCTGAAGAGTTTTATATCCTAGCCTCCAAGGAGCGCATCCGTGTTCCAGCGGGCTATGCGGCTGAGATGGTGGCCTACGAAGCGGCCTGTGGCGAGCTCCGAACACATTATGCCGGGTTTTTTGACCCCGGATTTGGTTATGGATCCAAGGGGGAGATCAAAGGGACGCAAGTCGTACTGGAAGTTCGCCCCCATGACGTGCCATTCTTAATCCATGACGGACAGACCTTTTTCAAAGTCGTCTATGACAAGATGCTGGGAATTCCAACGCAACTCTATGGGTCACGGTTGGGATCATCCTACCAACAACAAACCCTGACACTGAGCAAACATTTCAAAGTCTGACTATGGCGCCATCTGATCTGCCACCTCCTCACAACGAACCGGTACGTCCTGCACCTTCCTCCGAACCGAGCGAGCACGAAGGCGGGAATGAACACCAAGTCCACGTCATCGGCCTGATGATCGGGACCGCGCTGATGTTCATCGGATTTTTAAATATTTTCCTCTCCATCAGCGGTGGATTCGAAATCAATGAGGTGCCGTTTCTCATCTATTTCGGCGGCTTGACGATTTGGGCCAATGCCGCCATTGAAACACCCGGCATCCGTTACGGCGTCATGGGCATTGCGATCACCTTAGCCCTCGTCCTCTTTCAGTATGGAGAAGTCCTGTTCTGGCACAAGCAGATGCTCTTTTGGGGTACAATCATCATCGTCATGTACTTCATGTTCGTCGAACCGAAGAAACCTACGGCGTGACCTCCATGGTGACGATCTCCGTCATCATCCCAACGTTTAACGAAGAACGGAGTCTACCCCGGACCCTTGCCTGCCTATCGGCCTCTGATCCTGCCGAGATCATTATCGTTGACGGAGGCAGCACCGATGGCACGCTCGCCCATGCTCAAGAATTTTGCTCCCACACAGCCACCGCCCGTGTCATCATTGCGCCGCGAGGCCGCGCGTCCCAAATGAACGAAGGGGCCAAGGACAGTCAGGGCGAAGTTCTCCTCTTCTTGCACGCCGATACCCAGCTGCCGCCACAAGCCGAACGGATTGTTGGATTGGCATTAACCAGTCCATCCGTCGTGGGTGGACGTTTCGACGTCCGCTTCGATAGTTCTTCACCGTGGAGCCAAGTCATCAGTTCCTTTATGAATCGCCGGTCTCGCCTGACGGGAATTGCAACCGGCGATCAAGCCCTCTTTGTTCGCCGTGAGGTATTCGAGATGCTCGGCGGTTTCTCCGAGATCCCGCTGATGGAAGACATCGAATTCAGCAGGCGCCTCCAACAAGCCGGTCGTATTATGGCGCTCCGGGAGACCGTCGTGACCTCGTTTAGACGATGGGACACACAAGGCCCGCTGAGAACCATTCTCCTCATGTGGACGCTGCGCTTCCTGTACTGGGCAGGCGTCAATCCGCATCAACTGGCTCGTGTCTACCACGCGGTGCGCTAGCACATGCCGGGCCTTCACCTCAGCACGGCGTTGGTCATCTTCGCCAAAGCCCCAATTCCTGGGCAGGTGAAGACGCGTCTCTCCCCACCGCTGACTCCCGACGAAGCGGCCACCCTTCATGGCAGCTTTGTGCTCGATACGCTTGAACGGACAAAGGCCGCTGTCGGGAGGCTGAAATTATCGATGGATCGCTACCTTGCCTGTTCCCCATCCACCACCCATGTGTTTTTCAAAATCATGGAAGAGCGCCAAGGGGTCGCGTTGATCGAGCAAGTCGGAGTTGACCTCGGTGCGCGCATGCATCAGACTATTGAGACGATGTTTTCGCGTGGCTATCGCCGAACCGTACTCCTTGGGACGGACGTGCCGACGCTGCCGCTTGAGTATTTCAAACAGGCACTCACTCTATTAGACAGCCATGATCTTGCGCTCGGTCCAGCGTTGGATGGTGGCTATTATCTGATTGGAATGAACCGGTCAATCCCAGAACTCTTTACCAATATCCCCTGGTCAACCGATCAAGTCCTGAAACTCACGCAAGACCAAGCAGGTCAGCTCGGGCTTAAGACTGCCTTGCTTCAGCCATGGCGCGACGTCGATACACGTGCAGACCTTGAAGCCCTTATTGAAGCGTGCACCGCCGAGACTCAGAAGCCGAAACACGAGCGGGTATTTTCAGATCGCACGGCCGGGGTGTTACAGGCACTCGCCAAGCGACTTCGTTCGAGAGCATAATATTTCACCAACTGTTCAGCCGAGGGACTACATGACCCAACAGGTTGCACTCATCACTGGCGGAGCAAAAGGTATCGGTCGCGGCATCGCACTCGACCTCGCATCACGAGAGTGGAAGATTGCCATCTGCTACCGAACCAGCGAAGCAGCCGCACAAAAGGCTGCACAGGAGATCACGGCTCAAGGAGGCCAGGCGCTGGCCATCCGTTGCGATGTGTCCAACCCGGTAGCAGCCAAGAACATGGTCACACAGGTTGAAAACAAATGGGGTCGGATCGATGTCCTGATCAATGGCGCAGGCCCCTATCATCGAGTCAACCTGTTCGACGAAACCATTGACGGCTGGAATGAGATGTTCGACGGCAACCTCCATCCCATTTTCTATCTCGCGCAGGCCGTTGCACCAGGCATGAAGGCTCGCAAAGCGGGCCATATCATCAACTTCAGTATGGCCAATGCCGATCAGATGGAAGCACAACCAGACGTGACCGCCCATTACATCGCCAAGGTCGGCGTGCTCATCCTCACGCGAACGTTAGCCAAGCTCTTGGCACCCCATGGCATTACTGTCAACGCCATCTCGCCCGGTTTTATTGATTCCGGCAGCGCTCCACCCCAAGAACTGGCCGCCATGACTAAACGTATTCCGGCCGGCTACATTGGAACGGTTGATGATACAGTCGCCGCTGTCCGCTTTTTGCTCAGCGAGGAAGCCCGGTACGTGAATGGTGCCAATATCCAAATTAGCGGTGGTTGGGGAATTTAGGAGGGGAGACTATGCGATCAGAGCAGGAACGTGAAGCCCATAAGCGATTCGTCCAAGCTCTCCAGCATGAGCATCTGACTTGTCCCTCATCGGGCTGTGGTGGACCAATGGACGTGGCTGACCACACCTTGCACAGCGCTCGCATCAAGAGCTACGAAGCCACTTGCCAACGATGTCACACCGTTGAGAAGATCACCGGGAAAGAGGAACGGCAACCTTTATGGGATATCGCCTCCATTACGTTGATGGCGGAAACCCATCTCCTCCACGAACAGCCGACCTGTCAATTTGATGAGACTCCCATCACCTTCATCTCCCTGCCCAATCCACGCCGCAAAGCACGGTACCGTCTCTTATGCTACTACTGTGGCAGGCACACTGAAATGAACTGGCCCCCACCGGAAGCGAAGCGGTAACTCGATACGACCTTACTTTCAGATACACGGCCGATTAATAGGCGAGAATCGCCTTCCGGATAAACTCTGCAAGCCGGCGGAAGTAAACTATCCCACCCACCGCATAGGTGTCGTTATGATTAGCACCGGAAATACCAAACCATTCCTTGGGTGGCTTCGCCACATCGTAAACGTGGCGGCCCAACTCCATGGGAATGATCTCGTCTTTATCCCCGTGAATAATCAATTTAGGCAACGACAGATGTGGCAGCCGATCAACTAATCGAAACTCTGCCCCGAGAAGCCAATGGGCTGGAAATCCCCCATAATGCACTTTAGCCACCGTTTCGATGGAGGGGAACGACGACTCCAGGATCAAGGCGGCGGCAGGCCGTTGAGCCGCGAGTTCCCCTGCGACTGAGGCGCCCAGCGATCGTCCGAACAGGATAATCCGTTCTGGGCGAATCTTCCTGATTCGCGCAAGATAGTCGTACGCCGCATAGGCATCGCTGTAGAGCCCTTTTTCTGTGGGACGGATAGTCTGACTCTTCCCATATCCACGATAATCGAATAGCAACACCGAGAGCCCCATCTGGTACAGAAGCCTGAGATTATCAAGGCGATTGATGATGTTGCCTGCATTCCCATGGCACCAGAGCAGGACAGGCCGATCGGCTGCCGCCTCAACATACCATCCGAATAGTCGGACGCCGTCGGATGTCTGAAACCAGACATCTTCAAGCGGCAACCCACTCTCTCGTGCCCACTCTCGATCTTGCCATGGCTCGGGATGATAGACGAAGAATTGGTCAAGGAAGCTCACGGGATGAGCATAGCGGAATCAACCGTAGAGAAGAAAGAGTCGGCTCCCTGCACTCACCCGGCCCAACTCAATACATCAGAAGAATGCTTGCACAGTGAAGAGGACGTCATTGTCGTAATCGCGATGATTGTACTCGAGTCTGACTGCCCAATTTCTCGACAATGCCAGGCGAGAGGCGACATACCATCGAAAATCGTCAGACTTGTCGCCCAGGGGAAATTTTAAATATGACCCGGTCGCCATTATCTTCCAGTGCTCTGTCATATCGGCTAGCATCCCGACTGTTCCGCCTCCTCCGACTCGATGCAGTTCATCATAGGCGCCGCTAACGTTGCCCTCCACTTCGGCAAACGCAAACAGAACCTCGCGTTTCAACAACCGGAATTCTTTCGCCCCGCCGATCCCACCATTGAAGAAACCGTTGCTGCAGAGTTGGCAATCGTGATGCCGGATGGTGTTCATCCCAATGTTCAGCTTCCAGGATGGGGCATGAAACACGGAGTCGATGGGCGAGAGCGACAGAAGATTCAGCAACGTCGCCCGTTCGACTCTGGTTTGGTCCGCTCTGTTGTAATGTCTGACCGTGATGGAGGCCATCTCGATCTGCGCATCGGGCGTATACCCAATCTCCGGATCGAGCAAGTCATGATAGCCTCCTCGAAACGTCGCCTCCTCAAAGGTATCGTTGTTTCGCCACCCTCCTCCGATCGAGACTCGGTGCATCTTATGGCCCAGCTCTGGCTGTTTGGCAAAGGGGCGTACGGTAAACTCGTCAGATGGAATCCGGAGTTGACTCCGAGTCTTCAGCACTTCCCTGTTCCGTTCCTTCCACTCCGGCTTCGGAGCATTGGTCGTGTCGATTCGGTACCGGAGATAGTCGGAGGCGAGATCAAGGACGAACGCTTGCCGTGAAGGAATCAATCGGGCAAACAGCGGCGCGTTGAGCGCCGTAAGATCTTGCGTGATGTGATGGGCCAAGTCCCGTTCGTCAGCAGATAAGAATTCACGCTTACGCTTGATGACGGTGCTGCGGGAAGGGCGATAGGTGATCTGCGAGACCAGGCCCGGCTTTGACACAATCAATCGGACGGTATCGGCGGGAACGGTCCACAACAGAAACTCGTCCGTCAAATGCAGGTTGGGCTCGGCATAATCGAGCAACGCCAGAATATGGTAGGAGCAGTTTTCCTTGAAGAAAAAATAGTCGAAGTAGGCATTACCAAGCTCCCACGCATGCATCAGAAACCGTCGCACTTGTGTTTCCGTGAGATTCAGACGATATTCCCAAATATCACGATTTTCGATATCACGGTATTTCTGCACATTGAGGTAATAGGGAATCGTCGAGAAATACCCTTTATAGCTTCCGAAAATGCCACGTATGGGATAGGCCAGGCCGGCACCGGGAGGAACATCGGCGGCAAAGTTGATGGTATAGGCAAGGATCCTGGTCTGTTCTGTTTGACCTTTTTGATCGACACGGAACAGCGTATGTCCGAACATCGATGCCGGATTGTTCAGGAACGCCGACGGGAAAATGAGCGAAATCGAATCGGCCTCAAAATCGTTATACCAACGATCAAACCGGTCACAGGCAAGAGGAGGCAAGCTGATCGGGTCAAACTTCAGTTGCTCCTTGAGCCAATGATACCGTGCAATAAAGGCACATTGAGCCGGTTGTCGTGAACGGCCGACTAATTCGGCGGAAAAGAATTGCGCAAGCGTGGCGTCCAGTTCAGCAACCGGATCCGCCTTTCCGGTGGCAGACATAAAAAACCCGGGATCGTCTTGTTCGCTTTCATGTCCTCCAAAGATGCCCTTCTGGTAGTGCAAGAGCAGATGCCATTCACGCTGATCCGCGAGTTTTAATTGTTTCGCTTGATTGATGAGTTGCGTGAGGTACGGATTGTGATCCGATTGCTGCGCGCTGGAAGAGAGTGGGACGAGCAAAGAAACAAGACAAACGAAGAAGGGAAGTACCACGGTGTCAATAGAGACAACAAGGGCCCTGACATTTCTGCCAGGGCCCTTGGAATGGCTTAGCGTACCGACGCTTGCGCGAGGACCGGGTGGCCCGCGATCGCATCATTGAGAGACTTCACCAACGCAACGGGAGAAGCTTCCCCAGCCTGAACCAATGACGTATACCGTTCTTGGGTCATGGCAAAGAACTCTGCGTGGCGATCTGCGGGAACTCCCATCAGAGTGGCGAGGGAGGTCAAGTGTTCGCCCTTCCCTTGAGCCATCTCTGCGGAGAGCGCCTCGAAGTTCAACGATGCAAACATCGTGGTCTTCTGCTCGCTCATGATCTTGCCATCGTTGGTGCAACCGGAGGTTCCGAAGCTAATGCCGAACGTCTGGCTGCCAAAGGTGCCGTTCGTGGTCGCCTGCAGCACTTGGGGGGCGATTTCCTTCTGGCCTTTGTACTCACCCCAAGCCAGCTTCCCTAAGCCGCAGCCTGGACCAGTGTCAGGGTTGGATGCCATTGCCAGACCAGCCTGGGCACCGAACAGGACAGCGATAGAAAACATAAGCACTTTCTTCGACATAAGTCCTCCTCCATTAAATTGAATATAAGTACCCACTACTAGTTGCCAAAACACCGACCCGAAGTATAGCCGAATTCATCAGCGATGTTGATAAAAAAGTTCGGCTGGACGAATTATCTACTCCGACCAAGAAAGGACAATGATTATAGACAAATCACAGATGAGCGCAACAACTTTTTCTTGAGTCCAGAGTCGATGCCTCATCCTGGGAAAGACGACATTCGTCCCTCAACCGTCCCTGTACCGATCTTCCATCACTGAACCATCGCATGAAGCTGCTCCTTGCTCCAGCGATTGACCAGTCGACCACTGCCGTCCCGAAGTTGAACACTTCCGTCTGTGTCGTACTCCGCCTC
>CABVRS010000036.1 GCA_902500745.1 uncultured Nitrospira sp. | reverse complement strand
GCCGTGACCGGATTGAGCGGAAGCGGGCCGGCCTACGTCTTTCTTATGATCGAAGCGATGGCTGACGGTGGTGTGAAGATGGGGTTACCGCGGGAGACGGCTAGCCTCCTCGCGGCCCAGACGGTCTTAGGCGCGGCGCGGATGGTATTAGAGACCGGGCAACATCCCGCAGGGTTGAAGGATCAGGTCGCCTCTCCCGGGGGGACGACGATTGCTGGCCTGCATCGGCTGGAGCAGGGGGGGCTCCGAGCCGTCGTGATCGATGCGATAGAAACCGCGACGAAGCGTTCTCAGGAGCTTGGAGGCTGATGTTTGTAATGGGAAATACCTTGTTGGGTCTAGCCACAGTGCTAGACTATATCTTGACCTTTTATAGCTGGATCGTCATTGCGCGGGCCCTCTTCTCGTGGGTAAATCCGGATCCGTGGAATCCCATCGTTCAATTCTTGACCCGTGCGACGGAACCCGTGCTCGCTCCAATCCGACGGCGACTCGGCTTGGGCATGGGGATCGACTTGTCGCCACTGATTGCCATCGCGGCAATCTGGTTCTTGCAGATCGCTGTCGTCCAGTCGATTAAGGATGCCGCGTTACGAATGAATTGAGTCCATAAAGGGGGAATGCCATGAAGATCACACCGCTCGATATTCAACAGATGGTTTTTCAAGTCAAACTTCGTGGCTATGATCGCGAAGAGGTCAATCGCTTCCTCGAGGAAATCTCACAAACTGTGGAGGCGTTGAATCGTGACAATGTGATGTTGCGTGATCGCATTGAGTCGCTAGAGCAGCAAGTCTCGGAATTGAAGCGAACCGAGACGACGTTATCCAATACGCTGGTTTCGGCACAGTCGTTGGCTGACGACGTGAAACGGAGTGCGCAGCGAGATGCCGATTTAATCGTCAAAGAAGCCGAGTTGAAAGCCGGTGAACTTTTTCGACAAGCCCGTGTCGAGCTGGGGAATACGCAGCGAGACCTTGCCCTACTGCAGAAGCAGCGGTTGCTCATGGTGGAACGAATGCGCGCCACGCTCAATACGTTCGAAAGGATGCTGGATATCGAGGCCAGTGAGGCCTATCAAGACCATCATGCTATCCGGGATGAAAAGATGGAAGGTGAGTCGACTCCTGCCCGTTAATCTCGTTCTCCGATGGCAAGGCCGACGGGCGGAGTGTAAGCGAGCCCATCACGTCTGTCGGAACGGCCATCACCTCCATGTCTGATCTGCACCTTATTCAGTCGGCGCTTGATCGAGCCGTTACGGAAGGTGTGTTCCCCGGGGCGGTCTTGGCTGTGCGGCATAGGAACCGACCGGTTGTTCACTTTGCTACTGGCCGACTCTCCACGTCTCCGCCTGGGCCTCCCGTCACCCCTTTGACGACGTATGATCTTGCGTCATTGACCAAGCCCTTAGTGACGGTCACATCTCTGGCGATTCTGATCCAGAATGGGTGCTGCCGGCTGGACGATCGCGTGGCCGATCATCTTCCGGAATGTGCGGATACCCCGATCGGTTCGGCCACGCTTCGTCACCTCTTGACCCATGCTTCCGGGTTGCCTGGATGGCGAGGATACTACGAGCGGCTTAGTGGAGATGGGCGAGTTCCTGCGTCACACGAAGAGCGATCCGCTGCGAAGCAGTCCATGCTCAACCTGATTCGATCTGAATCCCTGGTGTACGAACGAGGCACACGCAGCCTCTACAGTGATCTTGGATTCATGTTGCTGGGCTTCATCATCGAACGCAACAGCCGACAGCCACTGAATGTCTTCATGAACGGTCACATTCTGAGCTCCTTGACCGGAGCCCATGTGGAATTTGTGTTGCAGGAGCGGATACAAGACTTTTTGGACAGGATGGCGCAGCATGGAGGTGGCGTCGCGCCGACAGAGGTCGACTCATGGCGAAGTCGACTCCTCTGTGGAGAAGTCCATGATGAGAATGCGGCTGCACTAGGCGGTGAAGCCGGTCATGCGGGGTTATTTGGGAGTGCTGATGCCGTGTTGGCAATTACAGGTATTTGGATGCAGGCCTATCGTGGTCGAACTGCTCTACTCGATCAGGGCCTTGTGCGGGAGTTTACTCGTCGACAAAACCAGGTGGGTTCATTCAGTTGGGCCCTAGGTTGGGACACACCGTCGAGTCCGTCGTCTGCGGGGCAATATTTTCCCCTCCGATCGTTCGGCCACCTCGGCTATACAGGAACGTCAATCTGGATAGATCCGGAACAGGAATTAGAGGTTGTCTTGCTCTCGAATCGGGTCCATCCGACGAGAAAAAACGAGGCCATTCGGGACTTCCGGCCGATGATTCACGATCTGGTGTATCGCGAGTTTGTCGGTTCCAGCTAAGGGAGGTCTGGGTAGTCGATCCAGGTCTCTTTTTCAGCTAGGTACCTCGTGCCCTTGAAATTAGCCCGTGTCCTCAAGCGGCTGAATCCGGATTCCTGTAGTTTCTCCACGAGTTCCTTCACCGCTGCGGCGATGGTTGAGTGTGAGCGGCTTTCAACAATGAGCGCCTCATACATCACCTTAGCCGAGTATCCTGCGGTCGTTCGATTCACCAGTACGGCGCGATTGAAATAGCGGTCGCTTGGATCCACTCCTTCGACCTGATGTTTTTCTACCAATCCTTCTTTCTTGAACATCAGGGGTAGTGTGCTCATGTGCAATCATTCCTCCTCAAAACAGTTGATGGCTATACAACGCCCATTATAAGAGGCGATTGGTGAGACCTGCAACTCGTTGACAAGACAAGTTTCGATTACTATGATTTCCCCCCTTAACTGGATCGGTTCAAAGACTTGTGTAACCCCGCCGTATGAATATTCCCAATAGTCTCACGATTCTCCGCATCCTTCTGGTCCCGGTGTATGTCGGATTCATGACGTATGGGGAATATGGATATGCACTGGCGACTCTGCTCGCGGCAGGGTTGACGGATGCGATCGATGGATATCTGGCACGCAAACTCAATCAGCGCACGAGATTGGGGACCTTGCTTGATCCCCTCGCTGACAAGGTACTGTTGACCTCAAGTTTCATCTCGCTTGCCGTATTACATCTGATTCCATCGTGGCTGGTCATTTTGGTTGTCAGTCGTGACTTGATTCTCTTAATGGGTACGGCGGTGGCCCACGTCACCAGTACCCCGATTCGAGTCACGCCGACGTTTCTCGGAAAGGGAACAACCATGTTTCAGCTGGCCTATGTCGTTCTGATTGTCATGTTGACCTGGCGCGGGCATGATTCTGCTGTTTTGACCCCCCTTCTGGTCGCCATGGTTGGGTTTACTCTGGCCTCAGGGTTTCATTATCTCTACCGTGGGTATCGAGACGCGAACGCTGCTCCTCCGGCTACTTAGTGATGACGGCTTGAATAGCCCTGCCGTGTCGGTTTGGTAAATAATGCAATAGTTTTTGACAGGTTTTCGACCCCCCAGTAGACTCCCTTCATAGTTCTAATCATCCTTTACCACCGGCTCTGTGAGCCACAACAGGACGAAAAGCTATGGCTACGTTTGCATACGTTGGACGAAGTAAATCGGGCGCGGTGAAGAAGGGTGAGCTTGTCGCCAAGTCACGCGATGAGGCGGTTGAACAGCTGCGCAAGCAAAGCGTCGTGGTGACCAGCCTCGAGGAAAAGGCCGCCAAGAGTGGATTCAGTCTGAGCTTCGGCAGCGGGGTGAGTGAAAAAGACCTGGTCGTGTTTACGAGACAGTTCGGAACCATGATCAATGCTGGTTTGCCGCTGATTCAATGCCTGGAAATTCTCTCCACACAATCAGAAAACGCCGCATTGAGAAAATCCGTGGGTGAGATTCGAGTTCATGTGGAGGGTGGCGCAACCTTTTCTGACGCACTCCGCAAACATCCCAAAATCTTCGATGACTTGTACGTGAATATGGTACATGCCGGTGAGGTCGGAGGGTTACTCGATACCATTCTGGCTCGACTTTCTAAACATATTGAAAAGGCGATGAAGCTCAAGGGGCAAATCAAGAGCGCCATGGTCTATCCCGCAGCCATCGTCGGGATCGCCGCGATCGTGATCACGGTCCTCATGATCTGGGTGATCCCGGTCTTCGAAAAGATGTTCAAAGAATTGTCAGGCGGAAAGATGGCGTTACCGGCGCCGACGCAACTCGTCATCGATATGAGTAACTTCGTACAAGGAAACTGGTACATCATCCTGGGTGTGATCGTGGGCTCGGTCATGGGCATCAAGAAGTACTATGGAACTCCACAAGGGAGGCTGGCGATAGATAAGTTCGTGCTGAAGTTGCCGGTGTTTGGAGACCTTATCAGGAAGGCGTCAGTCGCGAAGTTCACGCGAACATTGGGGACCTTGCTGGCGAGTGGCGTGCCACTCTTGGACGCCCTCACGATTTGTGCAAAGACCTCCGGCAACAAGGTGGTGGAAGGGGCTCTGCTTGATGCCAAGGTCAGCATCAGTGGAGGGAAAACGATCTCGGATCCGCTTGCGAAGAGCGGGACGTTTCCAAAAATGGTCACCCATATGATTTCGGTCGGAGAGTCGACCGGTGCGCTGGACACCATGCTCGGGAAGATTGCGGATTTCTACGAAGATGAAGTCGATGAGGCGGTCGGGAATCTCACCGCGCTCTTGGAGCCCATGATGATGGTGTTTTTGGGTACGACGGTCGGCTTCATCGTCGTCGCGATGTATCTGCCGATCTTTTCAATGGCAAATGCAATCGGATAGCCGAGTGTCAACTCACGTCTGAGAGGCGGCTTGGCGAACTGCTTGATCGGGATGGCCAAGCCGCCCACTTCGTAGTGATTTCTACATCTCTCTAGCATCAATCGGCCTCCTTCCTCGACATACGTCCGCTTGATGGCATCACTGAGAGTATAAGCCGCTCATGCAGAAGGATCGAACCTAGCAGCTAGCTGGAGTCGCATGCCGTGGGGGATATCAAAACCAGAATCTATTGGTTGATGGGGTGGCGAGTCATCATTGTGACTTTGCTATTGGGACTCTCCCTCGCCTTCCAGGTGACCAAAGGTGAGCGGGTCGAGACGTTCTACGCCCTGATTGTGTTCACCTATGCGGCGACCATTGTCTATGCGCTTGTGATCAGGAAGCTGACCAATTCAGAGATCCTGGTCCAATTTGCGTGGGCTCAGATCGTGATCGATTTCTTGCTCGAGACGATCTTAATCGCACGGACGGGCGGAATCGAAAGTCCGTTTGCTGTCCTGTATGTCATCAGCGTGACGGTCGCCAGCCTTGTCCCACGCCGGCGTGTGGGTTTACTGACAGCGAGTCTCTGCATCATCCTATTTGGGATTTTGACGAATGTACAGCTCTATGGACTCGCTGAGGTATGGGGATGGCTGCCGCATACTCGACTTGGTGCTGCTGAAACGCTTCAAGCCTTCGGTGTCTATAGCTTGGCATTTTTGGTCGTTGGTTTTTTGAGCGGTGCGCTTGCCGATCAACTTGGACAGGCCGATCGATCGCTGCATGAAAAAGAGCAAGGGTTGAGCCGTCTACGAGCATTCCATGAAAATATCGTTCACAGTATCAGCAGCGGGGTGTTCACGACGGATGAAAATGGTCGGATTACGTCGTTCAATCCTGCCGCACAGGAAGCCACCGGCTATGAGTTTGGACAAGTCCAGGGTCGTCCTTGGCGAGAGGTGTTTGATTGGCATCCCAGTCAGTTAGGCGATGATCATACGCCGGATGTTTCGGCCAACACTCGATTTGACGTGGAGTGCAAGCGGGCCGACGGTAATCGATTGATTCTCGGGATGACATTGTCCCCGTTGCACGAGCGCGGGGAGCAAAAAGGGTTGGTCGGAGTGTTTAAGGACCTCACACAGATACGTGATCTTGAAGAAGAAATGCGGCGCAAACAGTGGCTTGCCAGTCTCGGAGAAATGTCCGCAGGCATGGCACACGAAATCAGAAATCCATTAGGTGCGCTTGCCGGTGCCATGCAGATGCTTCGGAAGGATCTCCAGGCTGATGAAACTAGTCAGCGTCTGATGGATATCGCGGTTCGAGAGGCGACGAGGTTGGATGCGATCATCACGGAGTTTCTTCAGTATGCGAGGCCTCCCGCCTTGAATCTTGCGGAGTACGATTTAAACAAAGTCCTTGCTGAGACTCTTGATCTGGTACAACATGAAGCACGAACTCGACGTGGTATTTCTATTACGGCCGTCCCCTGTGCCGAGGCCTTGCGGGTGCAAGTCGATCAGGATCAAATGAAACAAGTGTTCTGGAATCTGGCCGTGAATGCCTTCGATGCCATGCCGGACGGCGGAGAGCTGACGATCACGACCGGGTGCAGAAAAGTTGATGTCGCCGGGCGCAAAGCCGATGTGATTGAAGCCGTATTTCACGATGCCGGTGAAGGTATTCCGAAAAGAAATCTCGACAAAATCTTTCTCCCATTCTTTACCACTAAAAAGAGCGGGTCTGGATTGGGGTTAGCCGCGGTCCATCGTATCGTGGATCTTCACGGAGGATGGATCAAAGTGGAAAGTCAAGAAGGTCAAGGCACGAAATTTGGGGTCTGCCTTCCACGCACGGCAGATTCTGGAATACGACTGTGGCATGAGGGTAGAGAACCGTGGAAAAGATCCTAGTCGTCGATGATGAGCAAAGCTTGCGCGAAGTCTTAAGCATCATGCTGAAGCGAGCGGGATATGCCGTGACCAGCGCGATGGATGGTGAGGAAGCGATCGAGCTCATACAGAAAGAAATTTTTGATCTGGTGATCACCGATCTGCGAATGCCGAAAATTGATGGGATGGAGGTGTTGAAGGCGGTGAAGTCTGCCTCACCGGAGACGGTTGTGTTAATCATTACGGCCTTTGCGACCGCCGATTCCGCCGTCGAAGCCATGAAACAGGGGGCCTATGACTATCTGACGAAGCCGTTCCAGGTCGATGAAGTGCAGTTGATCATTCGGAACGCGCTGGAGAAGCGCCGTCTCACGACCGAAAACATGCTGCTCAAGCGTGAGATGGCGAGCCAATCCTCATTCGCGCAGTTGGTCGGCCAAAGCGAGGCCATGCAGAAGGTCTTCGACGTTGTGCGGAAGGTCGCTGATTCAAAAAGTAATGTGCTCATCTGTGGGGAGAGCGGCACTGGAAAAGAGTTGGTCGCGCGCGCGATTCATTACAACAGCGTGAGAAGTAGCCTTCCCTTTGTAGCCGTCAACTGCAGCGCGGTGCCGGAAACTCTGTTGGAGAGCGAGCTATTCGGTCATATGAAAGGATCGTTTACCGGAGCTATCTCTAATAAAGCGGGATTGTTCGAGATTGCAAATGGAGGAACGATCTTTCTCGACGAGATCGGCGATACCACCCCCACGATTCAAGTGAAACTGCTGCGAGTCATCCAAGAACGTGAGTTTCGACGAGTGGGCGGCAATCAAGACATCAAAGTGGATGTGCGTATTGTCGCCGCGACCAATAAGGATTTGGAAAAGGCGGTTGCGGACGGTTCGTTTCGGGAGGATCTGTACTATCGATTGGATGTGATTCCCATCCGGCTTCCTCCATTGCGCATGCGGACCGGTGATATTCCGTTGCTGGTCACTCACTTTCTGGATCGGTTTTCGAAAGAGAGCGGGAGACCCAGGCCCGTGATCAGCTCCGAAGCCATGCACGTACTCTTGGGGCATGAATGGCGCGGCAACGTTCGGGAGCTGGAGAATTTGATCGAACGGGTCGTCGCATTTTCTGCGGAGGGACCGGTCACCAACGCCGATGTGCGCGGATGGCTTCATCGGCCCACAGCGCAGCCGCAACAGCCGGCCATGCCGATGGATCTGACCGACGAAGGCTTGGACCTTGAAGGGCTGATCAATGGAATTGAAAAAGATCTGCTGCTAAAAGCGCTTGAGCGTTCAAAGTGGGTTAAAAAGAAAGCCGCCCGGATGCTTCGGTTGAACACTAGATCATTTCGATATCGCTTGGAGAAGTATGCTATAAAAGGAGGCCGTGACTAACCCTTCGCCTGAAGCTGATATTCAACCTACCTCGATTACGGTTTGCGCTCCCGCCAAGATCAACCTGATTCTCCGTATTCTCGACCGTCGCTCCGACGGTTATCACAATCTGTGGTCTCTGATGCAGACCGTGCGGTTGGAAGATGAACTTTCACTGTCCATCAACCGCACCCACTCGTCCATTACCTTGGGCTGCGACGATCCGTCCTTAAAAACTGATCATTCGAACCTGGTGTATCGTGCCGCAGCAGCGGTGCTTGAACGGAGTCGGCAAACCATGGGCTTGGACATCATCCTTACCAAGCGAATCCCGATGGGGGCGGGACTTGGGGGAGGGAGCAGTGATGCGGCTGCCACAATCAGTGGGCTGAATCGGCTCCTGAAGCTAGGCTGGTCGGCCAAGGAGATGGCCCAAGTTGGTCAAACGCTGGGAAGCGACGTGCCGTTCTTCTTTTTTGCTCCATCAGCGACGGTGGCCGGACGGGGTGACGAAGTGATGTCCGTGCGGATTACGGGAAGCCGGTGGGTCGTGTTGGTCAATCCGAACTTTCCGGTCGAAACTAAATGGGCGTATCAGCAGCTTTCCGAAAGTCGGACAGGGATCGTTCCCATATCACGTTCCCATGCGGCGCTGGAGACGAGCCCTGAGCTGAGCTGGAAGCAGGTGCTGGAGACAGCCGAGAACGACTTTGAAACACCGGTATTCAACACCTATCCGTTACTGCGTGACATTAAACAGCAGCTCACAGCCAGAGGGGCCGAGATCGCGTTACTCTCCGGCAGTGGGGCAACCGTATTCGGTGTGTTTTACGATGAGGCCGATGCTCGCCAAGCCCACGCATCCTTTCTAAATGAACGGAAGTTCAAGGTCTTTGTGACACAAACCTGTTCGCATTCATAGTCGATCTGTGCCGAAATGTCGGCGGATCGTTTGTTGACAGGAGCCCAGGATTTCCGATACATTTTCACCCTTTGATTGGCTTCCACGGTAGTGTGTGCAGCAAACGAGCGATGTGGCGTAAAATGCCACTGTCACTTACCGCACAAGAACCACTCGAGAATCCAACGAGTCATACGAAGAGCGAGCGCGCAGTTCACGGAAGTTTCATATGAATAGAGAGCTGAAAATTTTCTCTGGCAACGCGAATCTTTCGCTTGCCCATGAGATTTGCGCCTATTTGGGGCAGAAGTTAGGCGAGGCGACCGTCTCTTCGTTCAGCGATGGCGAAGTCCGCGTCAAGATCGATGAGAACGTGCGCGGTGCCGATGTGTTCGTCGTGCAGTCCTGTTGTCAGCCGGTGAACGATTCGTTGATGGAGCTGTTGATCATCGTTGATGCGTTGAAGCGTTCGTCGGCCAACCGTATCACCGCGGTCGTTCCCTATTTCGGATACGCTCGTCAAGACCGCAAAGATCAACCTCGAGTGCCGATCACCGCAAAGTTAGTCGCAGATCTGATCACCACGGCCGGAGCGGACCGTGTGTTGTCGATGGATCTTCATGCCGGACAAATCCAAGGGTTTTTCAACGTGCCGGTCGATCACTTGTATGCGCTCCCGGTGTTGCTGGACTACATCGTCAAGAAACAAATCGAGGATTTGGTTGTGGTCTCGCCGGATGCGGGCGGTGTCGAGCGGGCGAGGGCATTCGCCAAGCGTCTCCAGGCCAACTTAGCGATTATTGATAAACGGCGGGAAGGCCCAAACCAAGCGCAGATCATGAATATCATCGGCGACGTGCAAGGGAAGAGCGTGTTGCTTCTCGACGACATGATCGATACGGCGGGGACGATTGTTCAAGGGGCTCAGGCCTGTCTCGATCATGGAGCGAGAGAGGTGATTACGGCCTGCACACATGCGGTACTCTCAGGGCCGGCCCTGGAACGATTACAGGCGTCGTGTCTTTCCCAAGTAGTCATTACCAACACGATTCCATTGCGCGGGAAAGAGCTGGTCTGTCCGAAGTTACATCAATTGTCGGTTGCGCCTTTACTGGGCGAAGCCATCAGACGCATTCATGAAGACGAGTCAGTGAGTTCACTATTTGCCTAGGCCGGTATCGATCGGGTATTGCGCCAGAAGCAGCGGAGACGGAGGAAGATCATGAAATTCGATTTGGCAGTGGCACTCAGAGAGCAAGCAGGAAAAGGGGCAGCGCGGTCAATGCGGCGGGCGGGAAAAATTCCGGCTGTGTTGTACGGCCAGGGAGACTGTCTTCTATTGACAGTCAATCCCGACCTATTGGTCAAGATCCTCAAGTCGCACGCAGGTAGTACTGCGCTGATTTCGCTCACCGTTGAGGGCGCTAAATCAAAGGCGAATCGTACGGCTCTCTTACGAGACTATCAAGTTGACCCAGTGACCGGGGCGATTCTGCATGCTGATCTCTTTGAGATTTCCATGAGCAAGCCGATCCGAGTGAAAGTGCCGATCAAGGTGATCGGTGGAATTCCAGCCGGCGTGAAGGAAGGTGGTGTTTTGCACCATAACATGCGAGAGGTGCATGTTGAGTGTCTTCCCGACGCCCTGCCTGATCAGATTGAAGTGGATGCTTCGGCCTTGACCATCGGTAGCGGCATCCATGTGAAAGAAGTCGGTGTACGCGAAGGCGTCCGCTTCTTGGACGAGCCCGATCAAATGGTTGTCAGCGTGGCTGCGCCGATGTCGGACGCTAAGCTTGAAGCTTTGCTCACCAGTGGTGCCGGGGCGGCAGGCGAACCAGAAGTTGTCGCCAGAGGTAAGGAAGCTGGGGCTGAGGGTGCTGGAGGTGCTGAAGCAGCCAAAGCCGGCGCGGCAGCGCCGGCAGGCGAGGCCAAGGGCGGCGAGAAGAAAGACGCTGCAGCTGCCCCCAAGGCAGAGAAGAAAGAAGCCGAAAAGAAGAAGTAACATTGCATCTTCTTGTTGGACTGGGCAATCCAGGCAACGCCTATGCCCAAACCCGCCACAATGTCGGCATGTGGGTTATCGAGCGAGCCGCTGCTCGATGGTCGATACGACTCTCACCGCGTGGTACCGCGCAACGAGGGGCCGGACGATTAGGAAGAGAACTGGTCGAATTAGCCGGTCTGCTCGATTGGATGAATGTAACAGGCCCTCCACTGAAAGGCCTCCTGCGAGAATTCTCGCTCACTCCGAGTGAACTCATTGTGATACATGACGATTTGGACTTAGATCCTGGCCGGCTGCGGATCAAGTCGGCTGGTGGACATGGGGGACATAATGGAATCAAATCCATCATTGAAGCGCTCGAAACTCCAGCATTCGTGCGTATAAAAATTGGAATCGGACGGCCTGCGCCGAGACAGGACGCCGCTGAGTATGTCTTGGAACCAGTGATGAAGGACGAGATGACTGTCTATGAACCCTGTCTGGAGCGAGCTGTTGACGCATTGGAGTGTTTGATTCATCGGGGCTCAGAAGCGGCCATGAATCAGTTTAATGTCAGAGAAAAGTCTGTTGACCCAGGAGAGGACAAGAACTAATGGGCTTGTGTTGCGGTATGATTGGTCTCCCAAACGTCGGCAAGACGACGGTCTTCAATGCATTGACCGGTGGCGGGGCCCTGGCTGCGAACTATCCGTTCGCAACAGTCGATCCGAACACGGGCATTGCCTTGGTTCCGGACCCTCGTTTGATCACGCTGACCGAGATCTTCGCCTCGAAGAAAACGACCTACAGCACCCTGGAAGTACGAGATATCGCCGGGCTCGTCGAAGGAGCCAGTAAAGGGGAAGGCCTCGGCAATCAATTTCTCGGCCACATTCGAGAGGTCGATGCGTTGCTGCATGTAGTTCGCTGCTTTCAGGGAACAGATGTTGTCCATGTCAGCGGTGGCATCGATCCGCTTCGCGACATCGGGGTCATCGAAACCGAGCTCATGCTGTCCGATCTAGAGACACTTGATCGGCGAAAGCAGAAAACTGAGAAAAAAGTCCGGGCTGGTGACAAAAAAGCCTCGTTCGAGGTGGAGTTTCTTGCCAAGCTCATCGGGCTGCTCGACAAAGGTGAGTGGTTGGGAAATCGTGATTATCTGCCGGAAGAACAGGTGATTCTCAACGAGTGCCAACTGCTCTCCGCTAAACCGGTGCTCTTTATCGCGAACGTGTCTGAGGGTGCCAATGCCGACGAAGCCATGGTTCAGACCGTGCGTGAGTTCGCGGCGAAGCGCGGGGCCCGCGTCGTTACGATTTGTGGCCAGTTTGAGGCGGAGTTATCATCATTACCCGAGAGTGAGAGGGCGGACTTTCTGAAAGAAATGGGCCTGACCGAATCGGGACTCGTTCGGCTCACTCGCGAGGCCTATGCTCTGCTGGATCTGATCACTTTCTTCACGGCCGGCGATACTGAATCCCGTGCCTGGCCCATTCCCAAGGGCATGAAAGCGCCACAGGCAGCTGGCAAGATCCATTCCGATATGGAGCGAGGCTTCATTCGCGCCGAGGTCTATCATTATGATGATTTGCTTGCTTGTGGATCAGAAGCGAAGGTGAAGGAGAAGGGCTTGTTCAGGCTGGAAGGGAAGGATTACGTCATCAAAGAAGCCGACATCGTATATTTTAGGTTTAATGTCTAGTCGGCAGCCGCAAGTTCTAACTACCGCAATAACCCGCCTCGATAGCCCGCACTCATGGATCCAGGAGGATACGACGGTTCTTGTTTGTGAAGATGGTGATGTGTGAACGGGGATCTGAGGAGTGAGGTGGCGCTCAGATCAATGCCGGGGTGAGCGCTAAATCAGGGGTCAGCTCCTGGGATACTACGCGATCCAACCGGTGCCTGGTGATCGTTGGTAGGCGAATGAACTCCACACCGAACGTGTTTTTGCGAACCCAGCGGATCTTCGCTAACTCGATGAATAGAGATGAAGTAGGATCGGGTAGGAGGACACTCAGTTTCACGTAGCTACCTGTCAGGACTGTCCGCTCGCAGGTTACCGAGCAGCCTGAAAGAGAAAGGTCAGCAACCACTCCTTCTCCCACAAACGGGGCCCCGCCAAATATCACCGGATATGCTACAGGAAGCCGACGATGGATCCGCCAGTTCACCGTTGTGTCAATCATTTGTAGGTCCTCCGTAGACCCGGAGTCTACCGAGATGGCCACCATAGGGCCATTCCTCAGAGGAGGGGCCTGTGGCCTACCAACTAGTCAGGCCCTCAAATGACGCTCACGATTAGATGTTGTGAGCATGAGTCGGGAAGATTTCGACGAGAGGGTTCTCGCTGGTCAACGAAATGCTGAATATGGATCAGTCTTATGGTTGGACGATCTTTTCATCAGCCGATGAAGGAGGAACGGTCGAGGGGAGTTCTAATCGCTCGAGCACATCTTGTTTAAGTTTCGTCGGTTCCTCAATGCGGTTGTCCCGCTGGAGTGAATTGACATCTTTTGCTTTTCTGGCGTTCAATTCGATCATGTCTGCCTCATCCCGAACGAGATGAGGCGTGAGGAACACAAGGAGGTTCAACTTCTCAATTTGACGAGACTGAGATTTGAATAGCCATCCGAGCCACGGGATGTCTCCTAAAATCGGAATCTTTCTCTCGCTGAGGGTGATGTTGTCGCGTACTAATCCCCCGACCACGAGGGTCTGTTTATCTTGAGCAACGGTCGTTGTTTCCATCGATCGTTTGGTGGTTGTGGGACCGACGGGAATGCTTGCAGTGCCAGATCCAATGGTTTGAGCCACATTTTCTGCGATGGCGGTAATCTCTTGCTTGATCTCAAGACGAATCAAGTCATCTTCAAGCACCTGGGGAGTCAATTCTAATGTGACTCCGACGTCTTTCCGTTCGATTGTGACCAGTGTCCCACCAGTGATGCCTTGGGCTTGGCCGGTGGGAAACGGTCGATTCTCACCCACGACGATCTTAGCCTTTTGATTATCGGCAGCGAGAACCTGGGGAGTAGAAAGGACGTTCGTATCGGTGAGGTTCATGAGCAGATTCATAAAGGCCCGAATATTGAGCGTGTTCAAGATGCTGGTGGCCCCACCCGTTGCTCCGCCTGCAGCGACACCACTGATGGCCTGAGCCACGGAGGCGAGTTCTTCTGGTGCTCGATTAAATCCTCCGATCCCCTGTAGGAATCCTGACTTTCCTGCACCAAGAACCTGAGTTGGGTCAGTGCCGATCTGTCGCAAACGGTCAACCTGAACCTCCAGGATGACGGCTTCCACAAAGACCTGCTTGCGTCGGATATCTAAATCACGAATGACAGGCTGAAGACGTGTCCAAGCGAGTTTGGTCGAACTGATGACGATCGAGTTGGTTGCCTTATCGGCAAACACCTGGACTGGGGCTTCAAACTCCGTCAGCGGTCTGATAGGAGGACGGGTGCCAGGCGTGATCTGTGCCACGGTTTGTGAACGCGCCACCAAATTGGTCAGTACAGCGGCCAAATCCGTCGCATTCGCGTGTTTGAGTTTGTAGACAAATACGCCACGTTCCGGGGGAAGATCACCCATCGGCACGACTTGGTAGAGATTATCTCCTTTTGGGACCACGGCCATCCGAGCTGCTTCTAATGCGGCTACGAACATCTTAAAGGCCTGCTCCGACGAAACTTTGCTGGGAGAGAAGACCGAGATTTTCCCACCTTGTTTTTTAATCGTTTCATCCAAGACAAAGTTTTTTCCGGTGAGCTCGCTAATGAATCGTACAAAGACGGGGATATCGACGTCGTTGAAATCGAGTGCCACTTTGGCCGGCTGGGCAGCCGAGACCTGTGAAAACCCATTAGAAGATAATGCGAAGGTGAGCATGAATAACCAAACCAAACAGGCTCGGAGTTGCCTGTGGGTTTTCGATGAAGATCTGGAGCCTGAGGGGTTTTGCACGATGGACTTGTAATTCCGTGGTATCAACTCATCTGAGCATAGCCATTTGACCGTATCATAGGCATATCGAAAGACACAACCAGGTTGAAGTTTTTCGAAGGGGAACCTGAAGCCAGTCGTTTCATTCGAGTTGCCCTGCCAAGTTTTCGACGCCTAATGGGCTTCCGGTAGCCGCTCAATTCTCTCACAAAAAAACCGATAAGGAGACGGGGACGTCAAGAAGAGGCGATCGTATGGATCCAAAGATCCTAAACGATAAAGTGTGGGTATTTGCGCAACAACTGCTTACTGAGGCAAAAGGCGACCCCATACGCGCCTTAGGACTTCTTGTTCTTGTATTGGATGGCCCAGAGATACTCGCACCGGATCATGCCTGGCGTCTGATAGGTGAGGTGCGTCGTGTCTTGGTGCCTGACCTTACTGGTGAGTCTCCCATGCCCATCCGCCATCTCGTCGGTACTGTCTCCTGGGAGGGGGACCAACATTGCCTTCGTTGTGGAAAAGTCTTGCGTCGGCACTCACATGGGACTGAGGAATCACTCCTCCCAGGGTATGTTTTTGAAATGGGCTCACGGTTGACTTCCGAACAGTGTGAAAACTACCAAGCCTGTCACTAGAAACCTAGATGCTACCAGGTCTGATTCGTTCCCCGCTCGGGGGGCATGGCTTCATAGGAGGAGGATGACTCGCGGATCATATATCGAGCAGCGCCGCACCTGTAAGGACTATACGAGTATTGCCTAGTCCAAAAATGGATAAACAATAGAATTTCTCCGGAGAATGATTTCCTAACTAGCTAGATTTTAAGAGGTTTATTGTGAGGTCAGGGAAACGTATACGGCACTCAGATTGCAGACTCTCCACAAGTTTTGCCTCCTCGCAAGCATACAATTCCCAGGGAGGCAAGGAGTGTGGGTTAGTGCGTTATCGGAGGCCTCCATTGCGGAGAGATCTGCTAAGGTTGTAGCGTGCGTTGGAATAAGAAACCCCCCGTAAAATCAGATAAAACTCAGACTATCCGTAGTCAGAAACGCGGTGTGGTTGGCTACAGCAGGAAGACTGCTCTGCTTGAAGAGGCCATCACACAGATGAACGCGGGCAAGTATGGGCGATCTTCAGCCGCGCTCAAGGAATTACTCGCGCTCGACCCCAATAACATGGAAGCGCGAAGGCTTTTCGCCACACTACACCTTCGTCTTGGGAATCTCCTTCCGGCAAAGCATGCGTTTGACTCACTCATCGACGAAGCCTTTCAGCGTCAAGATTACTGGCTTGCGGAATCCCTCCTGCGTGAATACTTAGCGACCGCCCAGCGGTGTGTGCCATTCTTGGAAAAGCTTGGGTCGATCTATCAGGAAAAGGGCGATGCGCTTGAAGCCGCAACCGAATACGGCAAAGCCATCGATATCTTGATCGAGGACCCCGATCCTGAGAACCCTCAGCACGCGTCTCAGCTCTACGCAAAAATTCGAGATCTGGCTCCGGTTAGCCCTGCGGCATTCCGATTGGCTTCATTCTTTGATGCGCAAACCGGCGAATTACTACCCCGTCAGCCTACTGAAAGCACTGAACCGTTCTCTCCCCCCTCACTCGACGCGAGCACAGAGAATTCAGATGGTGAGGCTCCTGCTGGACCGATCAACGGAACGATGCCATGGGAGCTTCCGAATCCGAATGGCGTAGACACGTTGTCGAGTTCACCATCCCCAGCTGCTTCCCCTGATGTTTCAGGCAAGGAAGGTCTGTTCCCTGAAGATTCCAGATTGTCTACGGACTCACAGTATCCGCCGCAGACGAACGATGAGATCAGTGATGTCAGGGCTGAAATATTAGAAGAGACTCGCACACCAGAAATTGCTGCAATGCCCTCTGAAGCAACAATCGGTGGTCCGGCCGGGCAGAGTACATCTGAAGATGTCCTCTCAGAAGTTTTACGACAGGACTCTGCCGGAGTGGTTTCTACGACGCAAGGAGAGGACGATCCGATTCTGCGACGAGGGGATGTGGCTTCATCCCAAGACCAGGGGAGTGTGTTGGGGGAGATTCAGCAAGAGGTTCTCATAGATGCGGTTGCTCCATCAGAGACGTCGGCAGAGCCGCCGGGAGACACGGATTTAACGAAAGCCCTTGAATCTTCGGATGATACGGCAATCCAAGCTTCTGATATCGACGTCACAGCGTCTGTGCAGGCGAAGGGAGACTCTCCCTCCATATTGTCGGTCGCGGAACCGATGTCTGTCGAGCTCACAGAATCACAAGACACGACGACGTCTTTTTCACAACCCGTCGAGACAGAGTCTCAGGAGTTGCCCGCCACACAGCCTTCGGGCGTAAGCGATTCATCAACAGAAGACCCAGTGTTGAACGAAACCTCTGAGCCTCGATCTCTGCCAGGATTTTCATGGAAGTCCGTGTTTACCAGTCCATGGAAATCTGAGAGTCACGATTCAGAGAACGTTGCTCAGCCAGAGGAAGTACTCTGTATAGAGGAACGCATCGCTGAAGCATCGACAGTTTCTCCCTCCCAGGAATCGCCGTCTGGAAGTCCATTCCTAGACAGTCGAGAGGACGATCCGCAACCGACATACAAGGATGAATCTTCTCCCGGACATCGAATCGCGCCCATGCCGTGGGATCACGTACAGGAGTCAGATATCTCGATCAACCCGGCGCAGCTGGAGTCTCCTAAGGAGGAATCCAAGGACCTCACAGCCGATCAACCCGTTGACGAAGCGAGGTTAGACTGGACGCCAAAAGCTGAGCCAACTGATGAGCAAGCGCCTCCGCTCGGTATAACTTCTCCCGAAGTAGATTCCTTCTTGGTTGCTCGAGATTCTGAAATGCCTCAACTGCCGGACTCGCCAAGTCTGCGTGAGAACAATCGTACTACTGCTGAGAGGGATGAAGTCCAGAGCGCACCCTCGTTTCAGCTCAGTACGAATTCTCAAGAAACGGATTCCTTCGCGATTATTCAAGATTCTGACGTGCTTCAACCGCCAGACGCGGCACCATTACTTGAAGGCGAACATGCTGCTGATGCCGGTGAAACTCGGCCCTCAATGCCAACTGAGTGCCATACAACCTCACAAGAAGCAGATTCTTTTTCGATCGTTCAAGATTCTGATGTACCTAACCCGCGAGACACGCCAATCTTGCTTGAAGTCGACCGTACTGTTGCCGAGGCAGGATCAGCTTCCTCGTCGACCCAAGAGGAGGCAGCCTTCCTAAAGCCGGGGCCGCAAGACCCTCTTTCCATTTCTTTCGTGCTGGATGAGGCGCCGGCGACGGACGCTCAGAACACAGAAGTTGCGACGCCACAGGTCCGTGAAGAACCTATCGCGGATGATCAGGCAACGGTTCAAGGCGAAGTTCATGTCCCGAGTATCGAATCCGTCGTAAGATTAGAAGATGAACCTATTCCGGCAAACCTTCACCTCTCAGCGCAGAAAGATTCTGTAGAAGCGCCCCGGCGCCTCGCTCAACATACTGACGAGACGACCAGTGGGACGAACGACGAAAGCCCTTCTTTCCCTTATTCCAATTCCGCCGCACCCTCCGCTGTTCCGTCAACCGGAACGAGACAGACCATCTGGGCTCCAGATCCTGAAATTTCAGTGACACCATCTGCTGCCACGGAAGCGATAGAAAATCAGGCTCAGAAAATTCAGCCGACGAAGGAAGTCCTTGTCGAGGCACGATCTCCGATCCTTGAGCCGGTGTCGCATCAAGAAGAATGGCAGAAAGCAGGGGAATCGATTCGATTTATCGAGGAGCCGCAACCTGCTCCCACGGCCAAGGTTCCGCCCTCGATTGCGGAACCTCAAGAACAGAGTCCGCCGCTGTCAGCGGCAGCCAGTGCGGTTGAAGTTCTCTTTGGATCGTCTCCAGATCTCAGAAAGACGGAGGCACGACAACGTGCGACGGAGACAACATCATACGAGAAACGTGGCTCATTCTTAAGCCCCATCCGCACTGCGATTGCAGGCTTTCTCCGCACATGTTTTTCTACTACTCGTGCGATCGTGGCAACATGTATCGGGCTGATGGTGCTATCTGTGGTCGCCGTCGCCTTGGGTATTGGAGCGATCGGGTTGGTATGGATTATGCTGGAGGAGCCGTCGTCCCCGGCTTTTCAGAGTCTCACGACGACTCCTCAGCGAACCGACTTGGATTCCAAGAAAAATGGATATCTGTTGTTGCTTGGGATTGACGCAGCAGCAGGACAAGATCCGGTACAAGCGGGCTATGAACGGAATCCTGGTGCTGTGGATGCAAAGGCGGCATTGACCTGCTTTGGGAGTGTGGGATCGGGGACCGCAGAACGATCGAATGCCTCAGCTGATGTCATGCGCGGATGGTTCCGTGGATCAAACCCCATCGGGCAATTCAAATCTCGTCAGGCGACCATTAAAGGATGGGTTCAGGAGCATCAGCTCACGCTGAATCGATATGGGCAGTGGCAAAAACTACCGTTCGAAGATTGGGGTTATGGCAAGCCTGGCAGTCCGCCCTGCGTCGCGATGGCATTTGCCCACCAATTGCATGTGGCGGATGGATTTGTGCAGAGTCCGGATCTCGGAGTCGATCGACTCGAGACGGACATGGAAGCCTGGCGAATCGTATTGAGCCAGGCAAGAACTCTTCCGGTGAAGATGTTGGCTCTGCAAGCGATCAATGACGATATCGCCGTCGCCTCGGGGCTGCTTGTCCAGTCGGACTTCGAGAGCACACATCTCGGACGAGTGACCAAGCTTCTACGACCGCTCGACCAAGGAGAGCTTTCACTACGTTGGCCTATGCAGAGTGAGCTCGTGGCGGCGTCGAACACGTACGAAGAACAGCTGAAAGCCGCTCAAGCGGAAGATCAGGGGGCTTTTATAACAGTGGCCTCTCATCTCCCCTTACCCAAACAACGGCGGCTCAATGATTATGCGAAGTATTACGAAGCCTCTTATAAGGCTGCCGGTGAAGGGCAATATGGCTCGCTGCCCAAGTGGAAGCACTATATCCACGTTCCTGCATCCGGCTTCATGGATTATCTCACCAATCCAATCGAGAATATTGTGGGTCTTGAACCGCTTCCTCCGTGGGATCTTTACAATGGATTCGTGGTGGATACCGATGCCCACCTTCGGCTGGCGAGTCTCCAAGCGTGGTTGCGGCGTGGTCCCGCAGATAGTGATCTTCTTGTTCGTATTGCAAAAGCAGGGCAGAATTTCTATGACCCCTACACCGGGTTGCCGATGTTGGTCAATATGAAAAAAGGTGTCTTCTACAGTGTTGGGCACGATGGTAAGGATCAAGATGGTGATCCTGAGTTGGACGTTGTGGCGGAGATTCCCATCGGACAGACTACGACCACTTCAGCGAAATCGGCAACCAGGTCATCCAAGGCCAAGTAAGTCTTCCTCGCGATTTGCGCGATCCCTCCGAATCGGCTTTGCCCCCTCCGCTTGACAGCGCACGTGCCATTCCACACAATCACCACCTGATCGTGAACCGAGGCGCATTCATGGGATATTCCCAAAACCAGTCCAATGGCGGTCCCTCAATGAAACGGGGTAAGACATTTCCCACGCCTGTTCCGACACAGATCGTCTCGAACGAGGAATTTCAGCCTATTGGGCAGACGGCTCGGCAAAGAGCGGTCGAGCAGCTGGCCATCACGATGGTTGACGAAGCAGCAGGTCGGCAAGGTGTCTCTCGTCGGGAATTTTTAAAGACGACGGGCACGATGGCCGCTGGGTTCTTGGCCATGAATGCGTTGTTCGGGAAATTCTTCGACATCGATGGAGTTGAATTATTCGAGTCAGCGGCATTTGCCGAACAACAGGGATCCCCGTACTTTATTTTCGATGTGCAGACCCACTATGTGAGTTCCGGTTACGACCCGTCCGACGCCGAAGCCAATCGCAAGGGAGCGGTGTCGAAGCAGGCCCTGCTCTCGCTCAGAAAACACATTCGCGAGGCAGGCCTGAATCCAAAACTCGCAGGAGATCAGGGCTCCATCGACGATCTCTCGTGGAAGAATTTTGTAAAGGAAGTATTTTTTGACAGTGAAACCAGTATCGGCTTGATCAGCACACCGCCGGGACCCTACCCACAAGAAGCCGTCGTTCCCCCGAAAGAAATGGCGCATATTCGCGATGAGATCAATCGGTTGTCCGGTTCGCAGAGAATGCTGGCGCACGGTCTCGTGACGCCTCAACTAGGCTCGGCTGATCTGGAATTCATGGCCATGCAGGCTGAGACGCTCAAGGTCGATGCCTGGAAGTGCTATACAGGATCCTGCCCAAAAGGATTCGACAGAGGCTGGCGTATGGATGACGAGCGGATCGCCTATCCGATGTTGGAACAGGCTCAAAAGCTCGGGGTGAGACGGGTCTGTGTCCACAAAGGTCTTCCTCTTGGTCCCGTGCCGGACTACAACCACCCGAGGGATCTCATCAAGGCGGCCAAAGACTTTCCTCATCTCAACTTTTTGGTGTATCACTCCGGACTCCGCGGAGTCGCCTCAATCGATCAGATATTTGCGAAGACCGGTGAAATTCCTTGGACCACGGAATTCTGTCGGATGAAGGAGAAGGAGCCGAGGATCTCAAATATCTATATGGAGCTGGGTTCGACGTTTGCGCAGCTGGTGACCACCTATCCATTGATCTGTGCGCATTTGCTGGGCCAGCTCATTCATTCATTCGGAGTTGACCATGTGCTCTGGGGAACGGATTCCATCTGGTATGGGACGCCGCAGTGGCAAATCGAAGCATTCCGGCGATTCCAAATTCCCGATCACGTCGCTGAGAAGCATCAGTATCAGCCCTTGACCAGGCAGACCAAAGAACGGATTTTTGGGCTGAATGCTGCCAAGATTTTTGGGATCGATGTCGAAACTAAGCGGAAGGCTCTGCCGGGCGATGCTTTGGGTCGGCTGAGGATAAGCTACTTGAATGAGGGGCCGGAGCTGAGTCAGCGAGTGTACGGATGGGTGGCGGGATAACGATGCGGGTCCTGTCAATGAGCGTCCCGCCCGTCCTCGCACCCCGCCCGGTGTAGGGACCCCGCTGCGGGCGGGTGGGACCCTGCTCATTGCCACCCGCATCAAGAAAAAAGGAGAGGAAGGAATAAATAATGAAAAGCGAGATCTTATATCCCGGTGCATTCCCAATGGTGCGTGTGGAATTGGCGGAAGGCGAACATATCAAGGCGGAATCAGGTGCGATGGTGGCCTGCTCGCCGACCATCGACATTGAAAGCAAAATGGAGGGAGGGTTCCTCGGCGCCCTGTCGAGAAAGTTTCTGACAGGAGAGAAGTTTTTCTTCCAGACTCTACGTGCCAGTCGAGGCGCTGGGGAG
The DNA here is from genome assembly GCA_902500745.1 of uncultured Nitrospira sp. Classification (GTDB taxonomy): domain Bacteria; phylum Nitrospirota; class Nitrospiria; order Nitrospirales; family Nitrospiraceae; genus Nitrospira_D. The sequence goes on along the minus strand of CABVRS010000036.1, from coordinate 1,205 downwards.
GCATTGCTCGCTCCGACTGTACCAGGCGAGATCGTCGTGCTGGAACTCGATGGTGTAAATGAGTACATGGTGCAGAAAGATGGATTCCTGGCAGGCGCGGACGGAATTGCCATCGACAGCCAAATGCAGAGCATGAGCCGTGGATTATTGGGCGGTGAGGGATTCTTTATTCTGAAAATGAGCGGCAAAGGGATGCTGGTTCTGAACAGCTTCGGCGCCATTCACAAGATCGAATTGAAACCGAGTCAAGAATATATCGTCGATAATAGTCATCTCGTAGCCTGGTCGTCGACAACCTCCTACAACATTGAGAAAGCGACCTCCGGCTGGGTGGCCAGTTTTACCTCTGGAGAGGGGTTTGTCTGTCGGTTCCGAGGCCCGGGGGTGGTGTATATCCAAAGCCGTAATCCCCGTGGTTTTGGATCATGGGTGCGACAGTTCATCCCGGTCTCCGAATAGCGGATGCGGAAGACGTCCCCTACGCTCGCCGTCTTCTGATGAGTGGATTATCACTCCATGGCTGATACTGCACCCAACGCGCTCTGTTTCGGCGCTGGATTCCCTGCCAGCGGTGTGCCGTGCGTCGTTCACGTCGAGGGGCATGGACTCACGATCACCTTTTCTTCTGACGTTCACGGAGCCGAGAACGGTTCAGATTCTGTGCCGTTTTCGGATATGAGCGTATCTGCTGGTGGGTTGGACCACGATCAACTCGTTGTGAAATGGGACAGGATGGCTGAACAGCGGACTCTGTATCTGAAAAACCCTGATGTCATTCGGGCGTTCCGGCAAGCGGCTCCACCGCACTTGAGCAGCCCGCTTGAACGGGCGGCGGAACAAGTCCGTCAGGTGCGGAAGCGGCACCGAGTGGTCTGGGGTGTCGTCGGGGGGAGTCTCCTGGCTCTGGTGTTGGGGCTATGGTTTGGAAGCGACGTACTGGTCGAACTGGCAGTCGATCGCATTCCCATCGAGTGGGAACAGAAGCTGGGCGAATCAGCCTATCGCGACTTTCTCGGCGGGCAAGAGGTGATACAAGAAGGTCCAGCGGTGGCGGCTGTCGAGGAGATGACCCGTCGTCTGGCCGGCCAGATTCTGGATAGTCCCTATCGATTCAAGGTCACTGTCGTGAAGAGTGATGTGGTGAATGCCTTTGCCCTGCCAGGCGGCTCTGTCGTGGTCTTTACCGGACTGATGAAAAAAGCGGA
>CABVRS010000035.1 GCA_902500745.1 uncultured Nitrospira sp. | reverse complement strand
GCTGCGGCGTCTCCTGTTGAGGAAGTGCTTCCTGTGTTGCCACCTCAGCGAACAGAGTCACGAACAGTCGAAGGTAATAGTAGAGACTCACGGCGCTGTTCGCAATCAGCGCCAAGACCAGCCACCACAGACCAGCGTCGACTCCAGCCGTGATCGCATAAAATTTCCCGATGAATCCCGCCGTCACTGGGATGCCGGCCAACGACAACAGGCTCAGTGCCAACATGCCCGCGATCCAAGGGCGAGTCCAAAACAGGCCTTGATAGTCCTCGACACGGTCCTTCTCCCCTCCCTCACTTGAATAGACTGTGACGACGCCAAAGGCTCCTAACGACATGGCACAATAGACGATCACATAGAAGGTAACTGCTTCCGCAGCGGGAGGACCACCGGCCAGCAAGGCCACCAGCACGTAGCCGAAGTGGGCAATCGACGAATAGGCCAGGAGACGTTTGACATTCTCTTGCAAGAGCGCAAGCACATTCCCGGTGACCATCGAGACAACAGCCAGAAGACTGAACAGGTGCACAACGGGTGGCAGTTCCAATATCCCGACCTCAGTAGCAAGGCGGAGGAGCAGTGCCATCACCGCTGCCTTGGAGACCGTCGCGATGTAGGTCGTGATGGGAGTCGGTGCTCCCTGATACACATCAGGAATCCACATGTGAAACGGGGCGAGACCGAGCTTCAATGCGATGCCGACCAGGACCAAAATCAATCCTCCCAGCCACAGTGCTGGGACCGTCTGCCACTGTTTCACACTCACACCAATCTCGTGGAAGGTCATGGCCCCGCTTTCGAAATAGAGCAAGGCCAGGCCAAACAGGAGGAATGCGGATGCCGTGATGGAGAGCAGCAGGTACTTCACCGCGGCTTCGAGCGGGTTTCGTCGAGTTCGTAAATACCCGATCAGACTGCAGAGGGACAGCCCAAGGAGTTCGAACCCAAGAAAAAATGAGACGAAGTGCGAAGCTGTCGTCAGGACCAATCCCCCGAACGTGGCCAGCAGAAGGAGCAGGTAATATTCCTCGACACCGTCTTGCTCATGAAACTGACTGTTCAGATATCGGTACGACAGGGCAATGATGACCATCGTCGCACTCAATATGAGCCCCATATACAACAAGGCATGTCCATCCACGACCAGCAAGGTTGTCACGGCTCGTGGCGCCGCCGTGGCTGCCCAGGGCAGCGTCGCGAGGGTGAATAGGCACGACAGAAACGCACAGACTGCAATCCTTGCATGATTCCGTCTGAAGGCAATCGCGAGCATGGTCACGAGGCAGAAGGCCCCGAGATCCAGAATGGGCGAAAGCGCGATGAAATCTTGGAGGATCATGGGGTACTTTCCTGCGAGGTCACGATGTGGGATGACAGCAGGGATTCTGATGGCACGTGAGTCGGATTGGCAGATACCTGTACATGCTGTACCAGTTGTTCCATAACCGGCTTCGTCGTGGTCAACAGGGCCTTCGGATAGAACCCCAGCCAGATCTGCAGGCCTGCGATGAACAGTAGGGTTCCAAATGCGACATTCGACAGGTCCGGGGCTGTACGGGTGTCTTGTTGTCGGCCAAAGAACGTGCGTTGCATCATACCCAAAGCATAGATGGCTGCCATCACCATGCCGAGGGATGCCAGAATGATCATGACCGGTTGAGCCGCATAGGAGCCAAATAGCACGAGGAACTCACCGATAAAATTTGCCAGACCCGGCAACCCCAATGACGCGCAGGCAAAGAACAGCGCCATCGTGGCAAGACGTGGCGTCACGCTCCAGAGTCCTCCCATCTGGCCCATGTCCCTCGTCTGATACCGCTCCTCAAGTGCACCAGCCAGCAGGAAGAGGCCACTCGTACTCAGTCCATGCGCCACCATCTGCATCATCACTCCCTGCAACGCCAGCTCCGTGCCGGCGAAGGCGCCGAGCAGGATGAACCCCATGTGGCTGATGCTGCTGTAGGCCACCAGTCGTTTGATATCGGTTTGGGCACAGGCCAATACCGCTGCATAGAGAATCCCAACCACACCGAGTCCCATGGCGATGGGCGCGAACTCGCTCAGGGCTTCGGGAAACAATGGAAGCGTGAATCGCAACAAACCATAGGCGCCCGTCTTCGCTAAGATCCCGGCGAGGATGATCGTGGCCCCGGTGGGAGCTTCTGCGTAGGTATCCGGTAGCCACGTATGAAAGGGAGGGGCCGGCAGTTTCACGAGAAACCCGATGAGAAATGCCAGCATGAGCCACCGAGCCGTCTCATTGGTGAGGGTCAGTCCCATCAGGTCGGCATAGTCGAAACTCGGTCGCCCAGTGGCTTGTTGATGCAAGAGCGCGAGCGCCACAATCGCAACCAGCAGCACCAAGCTCCCGGCCTGCGTAAAGAGAAAGAACTTGAACGAGGCATGCCGGCGCTGTGCATGGCCCCAGATGACGATCAAGAGATACATGGGGATGAGCATGAGCTCCCAAAAGAAGAAAAACAGAAACAGGTCGATGGCCAAGAACACCCCGATGACACCCCCCAGGGCGAGCAGGACGTGACAGTGAAACAATCCGACGCGGCTCTGAATGTCCGTCCACGAGGCGATCGTGGCCACGATCCCGACGAAGACCGTCAAGAGAATAAGGACGAGGCTCAGTCCATCAAGGCCAAGATGAAGACTGATTCCCCAGCGAGGAATCCAACTGGTGTGATGTTCCACAAGCCATGCCCCATGTCCTGAGGCCTGTACTGCGGAATGTTGTCCTCCGAGCAGAATCGACAGCATGAAATCAATCGCTAACGCTCCGAGGACGATCCAACGAGGGGCGTGGCGAGACCATTGCTGTCCCATCCAGGCAAGGGGTGCCGCGAGAATTGGGATGAGTATGAGTAGCCAAAGAGCCATAGCCGTCACATCGCAAACAGACCAAGTAACATCAGCGTTCCAACTGCAATGGTGGCGGCATACCACCGGACATGCCCCGTCTGGGTGTGACTCAACCAGCCATGACAGGACTCGGCGCAGACGGCCAGCCACTCGTACCCGCGATCGACCATATCACTAGAATTTCTGGTTACAGCAAACCAGGGCTGCACGAACAGACGATCATAGAGTCGATCGAACCCCCACCCTCCTTGCAGCAAGGTTACCGAAGGGTGAGACGTGGATTGATCTGTCCCTCGAGCACCAAAGAGGGAGCCGGGCAGAAACAGGAGCGCGGCCAGGCCGATCCCGAGCAGTGCCGCGACGGTGACAGCCAACTGTTCGCGGGCCTCGCTCGATTCATCCATCCCAGGAAGGAGCTCTGTTGTTGGGAGCGCATGGGACAGGTACTGGCTAAACAGAGTGACATGCCCAAGTGTATGGGGCATCTCGAGAAAACCGACGGTGAGCGCCAAGAACGCCAGCACCACCAGGGGCAGGCGCATGGCCAGACCTGATTCGCCGGTCGGTTGTGTCCGAACCTCTCCGAAAAAGACCCGAAAGATCAGTCGGAAACTGTAGAGCCCGGTCAGCAAGGCCCCGAGTAGCGCACCAAACCAGATCCATCGATGGCTGAGGGGTGAGGACCAGACCGACCATAGGATCCAATCTTTGCTGTAAAACCCGGATGTGATGAGGGGAACACCGGACATTGCGGCGGCTCCGATTAAGAATGTCCAAAAGGTCCAGGGCAAATGCCGCCGGAGTCCACCCATCTTGAAGATGTTCTGCTCATGGTGGAGGCTGTGAATGACCGATCCAGCCGCCAGGAAGAGTAAGGCTTTGAAGCAGGAATGGGTGAGGAAATGAAAGAGCGCGGCAGACCAGGCTCCCACGCCGAGTGCCAGAAACATGTAGCCGATCTGGCTCATCGTCGAATAGGCGAGCACCCGCTTAATATCGTGCTGCACCAAGGCGCTGGTGGCTGCCAGCAGCAACGTCACGAGGCCAAGCACTGCAATACCCTCTTGCACCATCGGCGCGAGCTCAAACAGATGATGCATGCGGGCAATGAGGTAGACCCCTGCTGTCACCATCGTGGCCGCATGGATCAGCGCACTGACCGGAGTGGGGCCTGCCATCGCGTCGGGCAACCACACTTGAAGAGGCAACTGCGCCGACTTGCCGACCGCACCGATCAAAAAGAGCGCCGCGACGATCATGGCCAGGTTCGATCCTACTGGCCAGGCCTCCATAGCAAAACTCTGGACCTGTTGAATCGATAAGGTTTGGAATTGCGTGAAGAGGATAAACAGCCCGATGGCAAACGCCGTATCTCCGATGCGAGTCACAATGAAGGCCTTCTGCGCGGCTGTGCCGTATTCGGGTTCGCGATACCAAAATCCGATCAACAGATAGCTGCAGAGCCCGACCCCTTCCCAGCCCAGATAGAGCAGAAGGAGATTGTCGGCCAACACCAGCGTCAGCATGGCGGCCACGAAGAGATTCATGTAGGCGAAAAACCTGGCGTAATCATCATCGTGAGCCATGTACTCAGCGGAGTACAGATGGATCAAGAAACCGATGCCGGTGATCACCGCCACCATCAAGAGTGACAACGCATCCAGATACCAGGAAATGCCGACCGTCATTCCGGACGTGTCGATCCAATTCCATAATGTTTGCTGATAGGACTCGCGGGCGGGAAAGAGGCTGAAAAAGTCTGTGGCGACCAGCGCGGTCGTCACGGCGGCTGCCCCAACCGATCCGCACCCAACCCACGCGATCTGCTGTCGGCTCAACCGTGCGCCACAGAGGGCCAACAGCAGAAATCCTGCGAGCGGGAGAACGGGAATAAGCCACAGTACGCTAATCATCTCGTCTCTCGTTCTTCGTGAAACCAACCAGAACACGTTTCGCGTGACAAGTTTCATGTTTCAAGCCGGACAAATCGCACCATGAAACCAGAAACTCGAAACAAGAAGCGCCTTCGTACTTCACCTGATCGCTCACGTTGGTTACCCTTTCATTTCGCAGAATGCATCAGCGTCCAATGTCCGGAACCGGTAGGACAGCTGCAGTACGATCCCCAGTGCCACAGACACTTCAGCTGCTGCCAGCGTGAGGATGAACAGGAACATGATCTCCCCATCGACTTGTCCCCAACGAGCCCCTCCGGCAATGAACGCAAGCGCGGCAGCATTCAACATGATTTCGAGCGAGAGGAGCATGTACAGGATGTTTCGCCGACTCAATAAGCCGATCAATCCGAGACCAAACAACATGATGGCCAATACCAGTGCAGGCGTACTCAACATGAACGGGCCTCACTTGAGAGACGGCGCCCTAAGTGATAGGCGCCGATCAACCCTGGCAACAACAGCATGGACGCCAATTCCACCCCAATGATATAGGGTCCGTAGAGGGCGATAGAGATCGCTTTCTGCGTCGGTTCTGCGACTGCCATCGTGGGATGGTCCCCGGAAGCAATGAGATATCCCACTTCTCCCAGAAGGACTAGGGCTAGGATACTAGGCCCTACCCATGCGGTGGGTGAGAACCACGTCCGTTCCTGTTCAACCGCGAGTGGCCCTAGGAGCATCACGACAAAAATGAACAGCACCATGATGGCACCACCGTAAATGATGATTTCCAGCGCGGCGGCAAACTGTGCACCAAGTAAATAGAAAATCAGGGATAACGCGATCAGTGCCACGACCAGATAGAGCAGCGCGTGGACCGCATGCACATGCGTGATCACGCGTAGCGTCGCCAAGACAGTCACCGCGGCAGCGATATAGAATAAAACTTCCATGGCTTACCTACCTCGACGTGTGTCTCTCTTGAAAGAACTGTTTCGAGTTCCGGGTTTCTTGTTTCGTGTGACTCTTGAGACGAGAAACCAGAAACTCGAAACGGACATGCATCGTTTCACGATCGACGCGTCACATCCCTCTCATGGCATCAAACTCTTCACATCCACCGGTGGAAGTTCGTGTTCACCTTGTCCCTTGTCTTTGTCGCGAGTCCTGACGCCGGCCATTCGATAAAAATTGTAGTCGTGATACTTACCGGTCCCGCTGATAAGGAGGTCTTCTTTCTCATACACCAGGTTCCGCCGTGCATATTCACTCTGTTCAAAATCCGGAATCAGCTGGATCGCATTGGTCGGACAGGCTTCCTCGCACATGCCACAGTAAATGCAGCGCGAAAAGTTGATCCGGAAGAACGCCGGATAGCGACGGTCGTGCGCTTCTGGATTGTCCGCAGCCTGAAGCGAAATACAATCGACAGGACAGGCGGCTGAGCAGAGGTAACAGGCCACACACCGCTCTTCACCGTCGGGATCTCTGGTGAGGACGATGCGTCCACGCCAACGCGGCGGCAAATAGGGTTGCTCTTCCGGATACTGAACCGTCACCGGCTTCGTGAAGGTCCGTTTAAAGACGATCCATAGCCCCACGATGAGATTCCGGGCGTATAACCATGTGTTCATCATACGTACAGCCGTTCTGCAGGGATGATTCCCCTTTGCATCACATCCGATCCGAGCTCACTGCCGCATTGTGCATCCCTGCTATCCTGCTCTCCACAACACCACCCCGCCCGTCACCAACAGATTGATCAACGCGAGTGGCATTACGACCTTCCACCCGAATGACAGGAGCTGATCAAAACGGAATCGAGGCCAGGCCGCACGAATCAGGATGATCAAGGCGATGAAGCCGAACATCTTCACGGCAAACCACACCACCGGCGGCAGCCAGGGGCCGTGCCAGCCACCGAAGAATAGAATGACCGTCATCGCTGAAAGGAGGAGGATGCTCAGGTATTCACCGACAAAGAACATCCCAAATTTCATCCCGCTGTACTCGGAGTGGTAGCCGGCCACGAGCTCTGCTTCCGCCTCAGGCATATCGAACGGGGTGCGGTGTGCTTCAGCCAGTCCCGCCATGAAAAACCCAAGAAACCCCAAGAACTGAGGGATCACAAACCATTGATGCCGTTGCGCCTCCACAATGTCACTGAGGTTGAAGGATCCTGCTAACAGCACCGCGCCCATCAGCGACAATCCCATGAAGACTTCGTAGCTCAACAATTGCGCGATCGCCCGAAGGCTGCCGAGAAACGCGAATTTGTTGTTGGAAGCCCATCCCCCGATGATGACACTGTAGGCGGCAAGGCTCGACATGGCCAAAAAGAACAGGACGCCCACATTGAGATCGGCGACCACGAAGTTAGGCGCAATCGGTATCACGGCGAACGACATAAGTGCCGTGATCACGACGATGGCCGGCGTAATAACAAATACCGCCTTATCAGCGAAGGGCGGAATCCAGTCTTCTTTCGTAAAGATCTTGATCATATCCGCCAGTGATTGCAGGCACCCGCCTGGCCCCAGACGGTTGGGGCCGTATCGTTCTTGCCATACTCCGAGTAGTCGCCGTTCGACCCAGATCAGCATCCCGGCCAAGGTCAGGCAGCTGCCAAGCATGACGGCGATGGTGAGGGCGGTGTGGCTCCAATCGATCATGCAGCCCTCCGCTTGTGTTCAGTCTGGATTGCCTTTAACAGATCAACCCAAGCCGGCACGCTGACGCCAGATACCTCTGGCACAAGGGAGAGACCTGCCGTCCCCACAGGTATGGAAGGATCGAGGTGCACAACAAGGCGGTACGTCATGTCCTGCAGCACCAGATCGATCGTGCTGTGGTCTTCAAGGGTCAACCGCGCACCATCTGATGGATGCAAGGAGAGGAACGGCTTGCCGATCCGTTCGGCAATCGCCGGAGATCGGTTGCTGAGTTCGTCGCTTCCAAAGACGGCGGATAGAGGCAGCAGCAACCATTGATGAGCGGGTGCCTGAAACGCGAGTGGAATGGTGGTGAACCAACCAGAGGTCTTCGTGGCAACTGGTTCGATGAACCGGACTCCAGGCATTTCATCGCGCAATGGCCCACCGACTTCGTCTTGATACGTATTCACAGCCTGGATAGAATTCCAGCCAGGCGCCCAGAATTGGGAAATCAGCGGTGAAGGAAGTGGTCCTCGATATCCCTCCATCGTAAATCCAAGCGGCGAATCATGATCAACGGGAGGAGGCGGTTCGTGCATGGTCAGATGAGAAATCAGTGACGTACGTCCACTGCATCGCTCAGATTGTCTGGGAGCTTTTTGACCCACCAAACGAAAACTCGCTGACGGTGCGACCTCTCCGATGCGTGCTAGCTCGGGAGCCGCTATCGCCGTTGCGGAGACCGCATCGTCGAAGTTTCGCCAGGTCTCCACTCCGGATTCACTCCCACCCTCCTGTGACGTTGCCCGGCCAAGCTCACTCAGCCACCGCCAGCTCTCTTTGACGTCGCCATCCGGGACAAACACTTGGTAGAACCGCTGGGCTCGGCCTTCTTGATTGACAAATGTCCCATCGGATTCCGGACCTGTGGCAGCCGGAAGCAGCACATCGGCATGCGCCGTCGTGCGATTCTCAACCGAATCGATGGCAATAACTGTGTGCGCCGTCTCAAAGAAGGCATCGACGTGTGCCTGATCCGCGCGCCGATACAAGTCGTTCTCCAGCACGATCACGGTATCGGCTTTCCCCCGACGGATCGCATCGAATGCGTCATTCAAGCTTCCGCCACCAAGCAAAGCGAGGCCTGCGCTATTGCACTCTGGAAGCACAAAGCTGAGTCGTGGCTGTTTCCCTTGTTGATGCAGAGCCCAGGCCACATTGGCTGCTGCCTCTATCGTCGCGTGGGAGCCGCTTTCCGTTCCGGCAATGATCAGTGGGCGTTGGGCATGGGTGAGGGCCTCAGCAATACGTTGTGTGAGGTCCCTGACCTCGGGACTGAGATCCGGAACGGAGGGTGCCTCTTGACTGATCGACCCAGCCACGGCAAATCCCAACCTAGCAAGATCATCCGGCGCGGCGAAGTAGGTGTCAGTGGCATACTCATGAAACCACGTACGCTGATACCCAGCGAGGAACAGAGGGCCTCGTCGGTTTTGCACCGCATTGCGCACTGCCGCCTCATCCCATCGAGGAATCTTCAATGCATCGACCTGTTCCATCGGCTGTTGCCGAATGGACTGGAGAAGAGCCAGCGCCAAGCGTGGCGCCTCGTTCAAGAGATCCGCTCCAAGAACGAAGACGGCATCCGACTGTTCGGCATCGTGAATCGACGCCGACGGCACTGGTCCAGTCTGAAGGACCTTGAGTATCGTCGAGAGAAGTCGGCGTTCCTGCTCATCGATCCCCTGATAAAAGTGCTGCGGGCCAACCAAAGATCGCAGGGCCACATTGGCCTCGAGCGACGCGCGAGGTGACCCGATACCCACAATCCCACGAGCCTGTCGTACAGAGTCCGCTGCGAACTCGAGAGGGTGCGGTACTCCTTCCGTCGTTCGCAACTGGGATGGGTGACGTCCCGGCCTCACTACGGCCCGCTTGATGCGATGCGGGCTATTGACATACTCATAGCCAAACCGTCCCCGGTCGCATAAAAAGTAGCCGTTCACCTGACTGTTGAACCGATTGGTGATCCGACGCAGAGTCCCAGATCGTTCACCGGCGGTGGTATTGCACCCAAGGCTACAATGTGGACAGATCGATTGGGCGGCTTGCAGATCCCATTTCCTCGTGTAGTGATGAAAGAAAGTTTTGTCCGTGAAGACTCCGGTCGGACAGACCTCCACCAGATTTCCGCTGAATTCGTTCTCCAGCGTGCCATCCTGTTCCCGGCCGAAGTAGACGGCGTCATGCGAACCAAACACGTTGAGGTCACGTCCACCGGCATAGTCTCGGTAGTATCGGACGCAGCGGTAACATTGAATGCACCGATTCATCTCGTGCCGAATGAATGGGCCGAGAGCCTGATTACGATGGGTCCGTTTTTGATAGCGGTAGCGCCGGTAGACATGCCCGGTCATGACCGTCATGTCTTGTAAATGGCACTCCCCTCCTTCGTCACAGACTGGGCAGTCGTGTGGATGGTTCACCATCAGCCATTCGATGACTGCTGCGCGAAAGGCCTTGGCCTCCGGATCATCGATCGAGATCCGCGTGCCGTTCGTCGCGGGTGTCATGCAGGACATCACCAGTCGACCAGACTGATCTCGATCGTCTTTGAACTGTTTGACCGCACACTGGCGGCAGGCTCCGACCGATCCCATGGCCGGATGCCAGCAGAAATAGGGCACGTTCAGCCCATGTCCCAGACAGGCGGCGAGCACATTCTGTTGTTCATCCACCGTATACGACTTGTTATCGACGATAATGGTTGCCATGGGCTAGACCACGATCCTGTGTTGTGACGACTTCTTGCTCCAGGGACATCCACCGGTCGTGATGTGGCGCTCGAAGTCGTCGTGAAAATATTTTAAAGCCGACTGCAACGGCGCCATGGCTCCTGGTGCAAGACCACAGAAGGTATGTCCGGGAGCAAGCCACTTGGTATGCATCTCAAGCAACGACAGATCCTCCTTGGTCGCGCGACCGTCCTCGAAGGACATTAAGATTCTCGCGACCCACGGCAACCCTTCCCGACAAGGCGTACACCAGCCGCAAGATTCTCGGGCAAAGAACTTTTCGAGATTCAACACAAACCCCACGGGACAGGTGTGATCGTCTAATACGATCATCGTGGCGGTGCCAAGACGACCGACCTCTGGCGGGATCGACGAGAAATCTAAGGGGAGATCCAAGTGTTCTTCAGTCATAAATGCCGTGGAGATACCCCCTGGCAACAAGCCTCGAAAGCGTACGCCATCAGCCATCCCTCCGGCATATCGTTCTAGGACCTCGCGCACAGTGGTGCCGAGCGGCAATTCCCACCATCCCGGATTGGCGACGCGGCCGCTGATACCGTAGATCTTCGTGCCACCGTCTTGAGTCCGACTCAATCGGTGATACCAGTCAGATCCTTGATTGACGATATGTGGGATGTTGTAGAGGGTCTCGACGTTCTGCACGACCGTCGGTTTCCCCCATAAGCCGACCGTCTGCGGAAAGGGAGGCTTTGCGCGGGGCACTGCTCGTTTGCCTTCCAGCGCATTAATCAACGCAGTTTCTTCGCCACAAATATACCGGCCGGCGCTGGCATGAAGGTGGAGGTCAAAGCGAAATTTCGTTCCAGGAAGAGGTTTACCCAAATACCCGGCTGCGTAGGCCTCCGCAATGGCTTCGGTCAGTCGTTGCGCTGACAGATGGTATTCCCCACGCAGAAAGATGTAGCCAACCTCCGCGTCAATGGCATAGCCGGCGAGGATCATGCCTTCGACCAGGCCATGAGGATCGCCCTCCATCAGGACACGATCCTTAAATGTGCCCGGTTCCATCTCATCGCCATTGGCAACGATATACTTGGGTTTCGGCGCGTCGACACCCATCGGTACGAAGCTCCACTTCGTACCAGTCAGAAACCCACCCCCGCCCCTGCCGCGCAATCCGGCATCGGTCACCAGCCGCTGCAGGTCCTTGGGAGCCAGCTCGCTGGAGAGCCGTTGAACGCTGCGATACCCACCGGTTGTGACGTACTCACGCAATGTGCGCGTCGTCCCATCCGGATGAATATGTTGAGTCAGTGGTCGTTCCATGGTGAAACCGGTTTGAGGTTCGAGGCAGAGAGTTAAGTGAACAGCCTCACCTTCTAATCTCCAGCCTCCAACCTCAGGCCTTCTCTATTTGTATTTCTCCACGATCTGTTCAATCTTTTCAGGCGTGACGTCGCCGTATACATCCTGATCGATCATCAGGGCTGGTGCCCGTTCGCAGTGTCCCAAGCAGGCGATCGGCAAGACGGTGAAACGTCCGTCTGGTGATGTCTGTCCGAGATCCGCTTGATAGAGTGTTTTGATCTGCTCCTGAACTTGTTCACACCCCTTGATCCAACAACTAATACTGTCGCACACGAAAGCGACATGCCGACCGACAGGTTTGCGAAAGACGAGGTTGTAGAACGTGGCCACGCTATCCACATCCTCGACCGTGATCTCAAGAAATTGGGCAATCTCGAGAAGCGTGTCATCCGAGATCCAGCCACGTCGTCGCTGGATGGTCAGCAGCGCATCGATGGTAGCCCCTCGTTTATCAGGATAATGCTTCACAGCATCTTCAAGCTCGCGGCGTTCAATCTCACTCAGCATGACGTTCCTCGTATTTCGCAAAGCATTTGTTTCACGTTTGAAGTTGAAGGTTTCATGTCATGTTGAAACTCGAAACCAGAAACTTGAAACATGACTGCTTATCGATCCACATCCGAGAGCACATAATCCACACTACCCAACACGGCCAAGAGATCCGAGAGCAGTTCACCACGCGCCATCAGCGGCACCATCTGGATATGGGCAAACGAGGGGGTTCGAATTCTCGTGCGGTACGAAAGCTGTGACCCATCACTCGTCAAGTAATAACTGGTCTGCCCTTTCGACGATTCAGTGGGAACTTCCGCTTCACCGGGTGGAAGCACGGGGCCCCAACTCACTCCGACAAAATGATTGATGAGCGTGTCAATGTCCTGCAGCGTGTGTGTTTTGAGCGGTGGAGTCGCAAGAGGATCGAGTGACGTGTAGGGACCGGATGGCATGGAATCGAGACACTGCCGAATGATGCGCAGCGACTGACGCAACTCCAAGACATGCACCAGCGCTCGGTCATAACAATCGCCGTGTGAAGCAACCGGGACCTCAAAGTCGAACTGCTCATAGCCGGAGTACGGACGGGTTTTGCGTAAATCCCACGGCAAGCCGCAGGCACGCAACATGGGACCAGTGGCGCCCCACGCGATGGCGTCATCGAGAGACAAGACTCCGATCCCGACGGTCCGCTGTTTGAGAATCGGATTGTCCATCACCAGTCGCTCATAATCATCGAGTCGGCTGGGAAACCAATCGATGAACTGGCGAACCAGTGTGTCCCACCCAATCGGAAGATCTCGTGCGACCCCACCGATCCGGAGCCAATTCGGATGCATACGGCCGCCACAAATGGCTTCGGTGATCGAGAGGATGCGTTCTCGATCGTTGAACATGTAAAAGACCGGCGACAAGGCACCAATGTCGCCCGCAAAGGTCCCGTACCAGACGAGATGACTGGCGATCCGGTAGAATTCAGACATCATGACTCGAATGACGTGTGCCCGTGGTGGCACGGTGATGCCGGCCAATCGTTCGACTGAGAGACAGTACGGCATTTCGTTCAACACACCCTGAAGGTAGTCCACACGATCGGTGTACGGAATGAACGAATGCCAGGTTTGCCGCTCCGCGATCTTTTCCTGAGAACGATGGTGGAAGCCGATATCCGGGACGATATGGATGATTTCCTCGCCCGCCAGTTGCGCCACGAGTCGAAGCACCCCGTGCGTACCGGTATGGGCTGGACCAAGGTTGATGAACATATAGTCGAAATCTGAATCTTGATCGTGGTGGGTGCGGGCTAACCCCCAATCCTCGGGTTTGAATTGCAGCGCGTCCTGTGCCATGACCAGCTTCTCCGGCGGCATTTGGAACTGCCCGACTTCTGTCGCACGGGAGGGATGATCCTTCCGAAGCGGATATCCCTCCCACCACGAAGGCATGAGCAGGCGGCGGAGAAAGGGGTGCCCGTCGAAACGAATTCCGAACATGTCGAATATTTCTCGTTCATACCAATCGGCGTTTGGCCATAGATCAATGCTCGACGGTAGAGACGGTGTTTCACTCTCCAGCGCCACCTTGATGCGGAGTGATTGGTTCCGATCAAAGGAAAAGAGATGATAGAACACGGTAAATCTTCCGATCGGTAATCCGTCGTGATGGCGACGAAGCCGTTCGTCGGTCGCACTCAGGTCAAACAGCATGGGAAACGGGCGAGGAAGCTCAGATTTGACATAGCGCAGAATGTCATGCAGTCGATGTGTCTCAACCCAGATGGTTGGAATCTCATCCTTGGTGGATTGCACGGCGGTCAGATATCCGTTGGAGCCAAAGTGGGCCGCGATTTCCGCCACGAGTCCAGTCTGCTCCCCGATTGAGGAATCTCGTACAGCCGACAGTCGTGGAGTCATGACTTGCCTTTCGGGCGACCGTCCGGCTGCCCTGCAAAATGGGGCGAGAGAAGGTCGGTCCGCGGAAGCACATCGATGCCGGGATATTCACGTTGACTCATCCGCTCGGCTCGTTTGGCATCACGCAGCGAGGGCATCATGGGTCGCTGAACCTCCTGTGGACCGAAGTGCCAGCTCAAGGGACGGCGTTCTGACCCCACCATGTTCTGGAGGAGCAGCAAACATTCCATAAAGGCATGGGGTGGCGGTGGGCAGCCTGGCATGTACACATCCACGGGAATGAACTTATCGACGCCTTGTACGACAGAATAGGCGTCGAACATTCCGCCGGAATTTGAACAGGACCCCATCGAAATCACCCACCGTGGTTCTAGCATCTGCTCGTACAGCTGCTTGATGACAGGGGCCACCTTCAGAAACACCGTCCCGGATACGACCAACACGTCGGCCTGCCGTGGTGAGCCACGGACGACTTCTGCGCCAAATCGAGAGACGTCATAGACACTGGTCAAACTCGTCGCCATTTCAACGAAACAGCAGGACAGACCAAAATTCAACGGCCACAATGAATTCTTCCGTCCCCATGCTAAGAGATCTTGAAGCTTCGCAAAGAGGACCGAGTCGCCGACGACAGAGGTCAACGAACCATCGCCACCATCGGTGATCCGTACCCCCTCCAGTCGTCCGTTACGCCACTCGGTCATCGTAGAGCTCCTTTGACTCCCCCCGGGTGGAGTTCTGGCGGTGACGGACTCGTGGACGTTGAGACTGTGCATGCCAGTCCAGCGCTCCGGTGAGCCATAAATACGCAAGAGATGCCAACAAAATGGCCACAAAGATTGTCACTTCAATAAAACCAAGCCAGCCTGTTTCGGGCACCGCGACGGCCCAGGCATAGAGGTATGCCGCCTCCACATCGAAAATGACGAAGAACATGGCGATCAAATAATATTGCACCGGTGGGCGGACTTGAGCGTTGCCGGTTGGCCGAATCCCACATTCATAGGGAACGCCGGTTGCACTTTCAGATCGACGCTCAGTCTTTTTCCAGTGACGCTCGCCAAGCAAAGGTGGAAGTCCCAGCATGACGGCAATCACCACGCCGACACACAACCCATAGATACAGATCTGCCAAATCGCGTCATCTACCATGACAATAACTAACCATCTGTAATAACTAACTATCGGCACTAACTAGCTATATATTGAGGGCAATGAGGGTCTTCCCAACCCTTCGAGATCATGCTGAGTAGGGCGTGGCTCTAAAAAAGCACAACTTTACGGTTGTTTACAGGGAGAACTGCTGCGAACGGTGGAGCGAGAGAATAATTGTGGGGAGACTATTCCGGCGAGTGCGCGACGATGTCTGCAGGTCAGTCACTGAGGCTGTTGAACAGATTGTTTACACATGGCATCCCATCCGCATGTGTGTCCAATCCTTTACACACCTCTCTTGGGATCTTGAACCAACTGATGAAGGAACTGCCGTTCCTCGGCTTCAGTTTCTACGTCGCCGTTCAGACGTGCAGTTAGCAATCGGTCGAGGAGTTTTGTGAACTGCGGGCCTGGTTTCAACCCCATGGCTTTCAGGTCAGTGCCCGTCAGAATTGGCTTCACATGCTGATAGCTCATGAGGAACGCTGAGACCTGGCGCTTGACTGTTTCTCCTTTGCTCTTTGCCATGAGGATCAAGAGTGTTTCATCGGATAGTCCCGATAAGAGATGGTACACGTCGGCCGGTGAGAGCGGTCGTTTCGACGCGAGTCGGCGAATCACATTGTGACAACTCACGCGAGCCATTTTGAGCCTGGTGGCTTCCGGTTCGGATATGGGAAAGCGTTTGAGCAGGTCTTTCACAGCACGCTCGGGCAATACCTCGATCAGTCCCATCATGTAGACCACCCAGACGTCCATCTTCCGATCTAAGTAGAGGAGCCGGTACCAATCAACGGCTTCTTCGATCGCGGCCAACAGTTGGTCCAATCGGGTGGACCAACTTAATTTCGGATGGATGAACTTCAAAAGATTGAGCTCCGCCAATCGTTTGATCACCTGTTTCGGTTCCCGTTCGCCCAACAGGAGTTTCAGTTCTTCCAGGAGACGGTGGCCGGATACGCGCTGAAACAGGTTCATCTTCACGGCGCCGGCGATCAACGCCGCCGTGTCCTTGCCCAAATGAAATCCGAACCGGGATTCAAATCGGATCGCCCGAAACACGCGGGTTGGATCTTCAACGAAACTCAGTCCGTGCAAGACTCGGATCACCTTGTCATTGAGATCTCGCTGCCCACCATAGAAGTCCAGCACATTCCCAAAGCCCTTCCCGTTCAAGCGAACCGCCAGGGCATTGATCGTAAAGTCACGTCGATAGAGGTCTTTCTTGATAGACCCCTGTTCGACCGTCGGTAAGGCGGTGGGATACTCGTAATACTCCGTCCGTGCAGTGGCCACATCCAGCTTAAAACCATCCGGCAACATCAGAATGGCCGTGCCGAATCGCTCATGTACCTTGACCCTCGCCTGCAGCATGTCGCCAAGCGTTCGTGCGAACGCGATGCCGTCGCCTTCAACCACGAGATCCAAATCCAGATTCTTGATGCCCAGTAATAGGTCTCGTACGCAACCGCCGACGACAAAGAGCGAAACCTCGCAGCGATCTGCCAAGAGCCCCGCATCTTCCAGCAAGGTCACCAGGCGATGTGGCAAGCGGCTCTGCAAGAGTCCCTTCACGTTGCGGTGCGGCCCTCCGATCGAAGCCTCACCTTCGCCTGGCCGTTGAGCCCGAATTCGAGCGCCCTTCAAGACATCGTCATGCAGGGTACGTAACAGATCCGTTCTGGTAATGACGCCCACCACGTTGGCTTCCTCGATGATCGGAACAAACCGCTGGTTCCGCTCGATCATGGCCGTTTCGATATCATGAAACGGTGTTTCCATCTGAGCGGCATAGGCATCAGTCTGCATAATATCCCGTACGGCCATTTTACCCAACCGATGAAACAAGGCCTTTTGAATCAACTCTCGACTGACCAGTCCAGCATACCGGCCATTGTCATCCAGAACCGGGAACACATTGAGTCCATAGGCGGTCATCCGTTGCCCGGCCTCAGTGACTGTCGTGCCGCTCTCGATGGCCTTTACCGGGCGGGTCATGACATCTTGTGCCAGCAAGGTCGGGCGATACTGTGTGGTCAGTAGTCCCACAAGCTTCTCTTTGACTTCCGCGAGCGTGTGACCTTTGACTGTTGCGGCAGCGGCCACGGCATGTCCCCCGCCGCCGAACTCCCGTGCGATCCATCCGACATCGATCTCGGATCGGCGGCTTCTGCCGATCACTTGGACTCGATCTTCCATCATGACCGCCACAACAACGGCATCAATGCCCTGCATTTCTGCAAGCAGATGGACCACGCCGGCTGCTTCTCCACGACGACGATCTATCGTGCTGGTGGCCACCAATACCTTTCGGCCTTCCAAGTAGTGCAACTCGCTGTGCTCCATCAGATCGTTGAGGAGAGCGACCGTATCGGGATCCAACGGACGACGAAGGACATCCATCACCATAGTCAGATCAGCGCCGGATTCAAGAAGGTATGCCCCGGCGTGTATGTCCCGCACGGTCGTGGAGGTAAACCCAAACGAACCGGTTTCTTCATAGAGTCCCAACGCCAAGACCGTGGCTTCGAAGGGTGTCACAGTGATCTGACGTTGGCGAAGCAGTTCAATCAGCAATGTCGTCGTTGCGCCGACAGGTTGCACAAGTGACAAGGGCGACCGACCAGCACAGGGAGAGGCTTCGTCCACATGATGATCAAACACCACCACTTCAACGGAGCGATCGTCGACACAAGACTTGAGTGATCCGATGCGATCCGGATCTTGAGTGTCGACGAGGATCAGTTTGGTGATCTGTGAAAGATCGATCCCTTTGAGCTTGCTGATACCCAGGTCATGTTCGGCGAGAAACGTGCGAACTGTTTCCTGTGCACCGGCCGGCAAGACCAGCGTGGCGTCCGGAAAGAGTTTTCGCGCCGCCACCATGGAGGCCAGACCATCAAAATCAGCATTACTGTGTGTAGTGATGACTTCCATGAGGACATTCTAGCAGGCTCTCATGAATCATAAAATGTCTGTCAGCGTTCTTTCTTCAGGCTGTGTACGCGATAGAACCGGCAGTCTCTCATGCGCCATCGTTGTCGAGTGGGGTCTCACTGTAACGCCGATTGATCGTTCAAGGAGTCCTAGCAGGGCCAGAGGCTTCTTGGTATCCCTTGCGTAATGGGCTGTACATTGTTTCTGCTTTGAACAATGGGCCGGATACACTAAGCCAGACGCAGCGTGCTGTGTGAATAGACACCCTGAGTAATTTAACTAGTGGAAACACGAGATCTGCTCATGCTAGCTGTGTACGGCATGGAGGGTGGATGATAAATGTCATCAGCGGAAAGAGTGTACGGCTAGGCGGCATAATTCTGGCTCTGTGCGGCACCCTATCCTGTCAGACTCGCCCCAACCTCGTGATTCATCAATCGGATGATCTCTCGGTTGTGCTTCGAACGTTGCCTGCTGGGTATCCTTCGCTCCAGCCTTATGCTCATTCGTACGTGATACAACCTACAAATACAGTCAATATTCTTGAGTCCCTCAAGTATAAGACCGGCTCTGTCTTACCCTTCTCACGGGGACCTCATCACAACGTGTTCAGCAGGAATCAGGTAGCACGGTTGGCACCGGCATTGTCACAAGCATTGAGCCAAGCGCAACCCCAGGACGTGGTGGCGTTCACCGTGACGGATGACGCGAGGTCGGATCGGCGCACAAAGGGTCTGGGCTTTGTTGTGGGGAACGAGTTGCATTTGATTATCGAAGAACTGCGAAAGCCCCTGTACGAGGGAGAGCAGAAAACCTATCAGCAGCAAGTATCTCAATGGGAGTTACTTCTGGGTGACGGGCAGCGGTATTATGCAAGCCGTCCGGGAGGGAAAGGGGCGATCACTAATTGGATCATTACACCGCTTCGGTAGAGAACGACATCATCGTATGAGCAACGATTGGTCTGAGGTTCATGGGAGCTTTGATACGTTGAAACATAGATCGCAACCGATTGCCGTCGTGTTGCTTCTCCTATGCATGTTTTTGCCGAGTATGCTGTATGCACAAACTACAGGCCAACCGGCGGCGATGCACGATGACGAAGGGGTCGAGCAGCTGAGAGAGCGACTTCGACAAGTGGAGGAACAGCACCAGAGGGAGATGTCTGACCTGAAAGACCGTCTCGGGTTGGTGGAAAAACAACAAAGCAACGTATCGGATGAGCTTGCCCAACGAATCCGGGTCGGTGCCTATGGTGCTGTTGCATTCGAAAGCTTCAATGATCGGCGTACGACCTATGACGGCAACTTGGAAGTGCTGATTTCTGGAAACATCCACGACCGGATTCGCATCTACTCTGAAATCGATCTTGGCCTTCCACGTGGAACTGCTGAAGCAGAGCAAGCATACGTCGACCTTCTGCTTACCCAGGCATTCAATATTCGCGCCGGCATATTGCTGGTCCCCTTCGGTAAATTCAACCTCGATCACTTCGACCCGCGTCGAGACCTGACGCGCCCTCCCTCCGTCGCGCGTCTCGTCACCCCCACCACCTGGGGCGATCTAGGATTCGGTATGTTCGGGTTCGTGCCGATCTCGGAGAATATCAAAGCCACCTATGACATTCAGGTGATCAATGGGCTGACGGATAAGTTTATCGCAACACCCGGCAACATCCCTGACCCGGGTCTGCAAAGCGCACGAACAGGACTCAACCCTGATAATAACGGCGATAAGGCCATCGTCGGCCGGGGGACCTTGAAATTCTTTGATCAGTACGAAATAGGACTTTCAGGATATCGTGGAGACTATAAGACCGGTTCCCAAGACCTCATGACCGGTATCGCCTTTGACACAGAATTCAGACCGCGCAACATTACGATCTTGGAAAACTTCGTCCTGAGGAGCGAGTTCGCGCGCTTTGATATACAAGGGACGACGACACCTTCAAGCTTATGGGGGTACTACATCCAGTTAACCTACCGGTTCTGGCCCTCAGCGTTGAACTCGACCCTTCTCGGACGCCATTTCAATAACCCGACGTTCGCACTGGTCGGGCTGTACGGTCGTACCAAAATGAATACCACAGCAAGCCCAACGGGGAGTCTGACCGGAGAGCAAATGATTGTCGGATTCAACTATCGGCCGGTCGAGGATTATGTGTTCAAGATGGAGTATCAGTTCAACAACGGCCAGTTCAACCAGTTCCCATCCGATGGATTCCTGACATCCATCGCCTGGATCTTCTAGCGGCCATCGCATGAATCACCCATCCTGTACCAAAACGCGCTGGCAGGCGGCGCTGGCACTCGCGTTTGTCCTTTGGTTGTTTGCCATCCCTGCTCATGCCGAATCGCTCGCCGTCATCGTCAATAAGAATAATCCCAACTCCTCCTCCTCCCTGAGTCGGGCGACCATTGCCGACATGTATCGGGGGGAGATTCTCAATTGGAAGGAAGGCGACCGAATCAAACTGGTCAATCGTGAAATCTCAGCTGATACGCGGAAGATGTTTTACCTTCATGTGCTGAATGCCAAACCAGACCAAGTGTTTTATCGCCAAGGCACACCGGTTCCGGTTCAGAGCGTAATCGAACGGTCGGACGAGGGTGTCGTGCGTTTCGTGGGAGCCATCGAGGGTGCAATAGGATATGTCAGCCTGTCACGACTCAATGCAATGAACGACGACCAAGTCAAGATGCTCCTCGTCATCGAGGATCCATGAAGATATCACGATGTTGACTCCCCGCTGGGTTACAAGCTCCCTGTTGCACAAGATGATGGCTCTCTTTTTTGCCGTCTTCTTTTGTGCGGTCGGCGGGTTGAGCTATTTTGCGTATACCTCCAGCCGCAAGGCCATGTTCCAGGAGTTCGAGATACGAGGGCGAATGCTGGCCAAGACCATCGCCTCACAATCGCAAACCTATTTTCTGAAACACGATGTCGATGGACTGACGTCTTTGCTCCAATCGCTTGGTGAGAGCGAGGACGTCGTGGCCATTCTCGCGTATCAGTCATCACGAGCCGTATGGCTTGAATTCTCCAGTATCCAACTCACGATCGAGGATCTGGATTTTCCGGAACTGGACGATCTCTGGCAACGGGATCTCGCCCTCAAGAAGGGGCACCGTGTCTCGGAGTTCGGACACGCCGTCATCGATCGACAGAACCCGGCGACGATGAACGGTAAAGATGCTGTTCCGCCGATCGGATGGGTGAGAATATTTCTGGATCGGAATGCCCTTGAACAACGACTTGGCACCCTCGTTGTTCAAACTATGGGCATGAGCATACTCACGACCATGATGGGAGGTGGCGTCTTTATTCTGCTACTCAGACGATCCCTTTCCGTCATCAAGCCTCTTACCGACGCTACGAAGAAGGTTGCTGCGGGGGATTTACAGACGACCGTTCCCGTGTCCAGTGGTGATGAGTTGGGTGAGTTGGCGACCTGCTTCAACAGCATGACCGAACAGTTACTGCATACGACCGTGTCCAAGAATTACGTGGACAATGTCATTCGTTCCATGACCGATCTTCTGATTGTGTTCAACCCGGATCGCACCATACGCAGCGTCAACCACGCTGTCCTGAATCTCCTCGGCTACGAAGACCATGAACTGCTGAGCCAAGATGCAGCCATCCTATTTCCACCAGAGGATAACCCCCTGAGCGGCATGAGCTATCATGAGATCTTGAGTCATGGTGCGATTCATCAGATTGCAACCACGTATCTCGCAAAAGATGGCCGTACCGTCCCGGTTTTGTTTTCTGCCGCGGCCATGCTGAACGAAGATGGAACTATCCAGGGCATTGCGTGTGTCGCCAAGGACATGACTGAGCTGAAGCATGAAGACGAGCAACTCCGTTTACAAGGTACGGCGCTGGAATCAGCTGCAAATGCGGTGATGATTATGGACCGACTCGGTCGTATCACCTGGGTCAATCCCTCCTTCACCACGTTGACCGGTTATTCGTTTGAAGAAGTGATCGGACAGGACATACGAAGCCTCACATCTGAGCACCAAGATCCGTCATTTCATCACAAACAAAGACAAACAATTCTGGCTGGAAAAGTGTGGCATGGCGAGATTACCAACCGGAAAAAGAACGGCAGCTTGTACACAGAAGAAGAGACGATCACTCCGGTCCGCGATCGGAACGGCGAAATCAGCCATTTTGTCAGCATCAAACAGGATATTACCAAACGAAAACGAGCGGTCGAGACGATCCAGGATGCCCATCAAAAGCTCAAAGCGCTCGACCACTTACGATCGCAATTTTTTGCCGACATCAGTCATGAGCTCCGAACTCCATTGACCGTCATCAGGGGCGAAGCCGAAGTGACACTCAGAGGGAAGGCGACGCCGATTTCCGAATACCGGATTACATTGGAGCGAATCGTACAGCTATCGAACCAAATGAATAAGCTCGTCGGTGACATTCTGTTTCTGGCTCGTTCTGAATCAGGAGCCTTGCAGATCAATCTACACCCCACACCGCTGTCGGCGGTTCTTGACGAAGTCTGTCGAGAGACGAACGTGCTCGCGCGATCACGAGGCATGACTGCGACATGTGAAGGAACGTCTCATGATGTGATCACGCAAGGAGACGCTGAGCGGCTCAAACAATTGTTCATGATCCTCACCGACAATGCCATCAAATACGGACGGAAGGAAGGTATTATTGTGATTCGGATGGAGACGACGGCTGCAGAAACGAAGGTAACCGTAGCTGATGACGGGCCGGGAATTCCCGCGGAAGATCTTCCGCATGTCTTCGAGCGTGCCTATCGGGTCTGGCGAGGTCGGCCATCGGCGGTTGCTGGTGCCGGGCTCGGACTACCGATCGCCAAGTGGATTGCTGAGGCGCATCATGGAACCATTGCGATTGCAAGTACCCTTGATCAGGGAACCGTCGTCACCGTGACACTTCCCCTGAAGAGAGCCTAACCGCCACCAGTCGGCAGATGGGGTGTTGTGATCTCCGAATAAAGATGAGCGTGCATTTACGAAATCAGACCGCATACGTCAAAAAGCTATCACCTCCCTTTTGTAGAGAACGCATGTATGAGTAATCAAATTCTTGTGATCGAAGACGACGAGCGAATTTCCAGTTTCGTCAAGCGTGGCCTCGAGGCGGAAGGCTATGTGGTGCATATTGCACGTGACGGCCATGAGGGAATACAGATGGGCACGGCCCCGTATGATCTCATTATTCTTGATCTGTTGCTTCCCGACAAGAGTGGCCACGAGATCTGTCAGACCTTGCGGGGTGAGCGCATCGAGACTCCTATCCTCATCCTGACCGCGAAAGATACGCTGCAAGACAAACTCAGTGGGTTTGATTACGGAGCGGACGATTATCTCACCAAACCCTTTGCCTTCGAAGAACTTCTCGCACGGATCAAGGCCCTGCT
>CABVRS010000034.1 GCA_902500745.1 uncultured Nitrospira sp. | reverse complement strand
GCGATTCATAGAACCATTCTTGATAGGCCAGATCGAGCCCGATCCCTTTGGGCCACAACGCCGACTGTCCACTGCAAGGGATTAACCCCAAGAATCGCCCAGTTCCCTTGCAGAGAAATCCCACCCCAAGGGACAGGGTATGTGCAGGCAAAGAAATGATACCAGGCTGAAAAGTCCGATCGGGAACCGGATCTTCCGTGAAGGTGTAGCCGGATCGAGCGGCAATCTCCCAGTTCGGAAGCCAGGGAGGATGAAGCCATTTATACTCGGTTCCAACCGCAATCACCGGAACATTCTTCCACTCTCGCGGCTGAAGAATTGTCGCCCCATTGGCAAGGTGGACGTCAAAATTTTTGTGTAAACTCCATCCCACGTACTCAACATCGAGTTCAACCTTCCATTCTCTCTCACTGGTACGCACCGGCCAAACGGCCACCGCACCGGTAAATATTTGCGGAAGCACAAGGTCGACAGACCCATCGGCAATCTTAGCTCCCTGGACCAGGAGTGCGCCATTCAAGGGCACAATCGCCTGCGAACGATAGACCAGGCCGATTGACAGCATGGGTTTGCCGGCTTTCGTTCTCATGGGAGTATAGAGCAGGCTGGCAGTCACACCCGCACCAGTCCCCTTGCCGCTCAGTTCGACCGGCGCTCCGGCTGGAATTCCAAGGGCGCCCGTCCCAATCTGTGTCTGCTCCCCATGCCCTTCGCCAAGAAAACTCGCGAAGGTATAAATATCCGCGCTCACGCCTACCGACAGCTTCTCGCTAATCTTGTAGGCAATCGTAGGTTTGATAGCGATCAGCGGCAACTCTGCTGATGTGACGGCTGACCTAAATGGGCTATCGATTGGGTAACGAGTTCTTAAGCCAAACGGTGAGGTCAACCCTAATCCAATAGTAAGTGCGGAAAACCGAGGGGCCCCTAGTGCTCCTAGATTGGCACTAAGATATGTATGTCCAGGCGGAGGGAAACTCACGCTTCCACCGAAATCTCCTCGAGTATCAACCCCGGACAGGCTCTTGGCCTTGATGGAACCACCGAGTAACGCGATTCCGAATACTCCCTGGATTCCAGGGACCTGTGTGAGGCCAGCAGGATTATATTGAATAGCTGAGGCATCATCCGCCTGGGCGGCAAACGCATTGCCTTGAGCTGCAGCGGCAGCCCCCTGTGGTTGAAATCTCAATGCTTGAGCAGTTGCGAGTATGGGGGACAGAAACAACACCGCCACGACGACAATCACCTCAGATGCAACTCGATAATGGAGTAGGCAACCTGATGGAGAATGCTGACGCATGTCTGTATTAGCTTCTTGTTGCTTGTGCTGTCCCTGGCTTCGCTAGGTCATTACTCTACTTTCTCGCTCTAGGCATAGGTCCATATGGATCTACTAAATAGACTCTATTAAAACTTGTTTCACTTTTCTATAATGTACTCTCGATTTCGACTCTCCACATATTGGAGGCTCTCCATGGCACAGGTGTCGCAGACTGGCAAAAACAAACGCCCTTTCCCCCGCCAACTTTTTGAAACACTTTCAAAAAATGAATGCACGGCTTTTGTCGAAGCCCTGCATTACACGATTGAAGCGGACTCAACGGCAGATGTCAAAGAGGCACTGATCCAGTTTCAAAATTTGTTTCCTTTTACGCGAGTGATTAGCGGCCTCGCCCGCCTCACAGCCACCGGAAGTTTCGATGGGTTTACTAACGTCATCAATGTAAGCTACCCCGAGGAATGGATTCGACTCTACTGGCAAAACGGCTATTTTGAAGTCGATCCAGTCTTCCAGACCGCTCTACAAAAACCAGGCACCCAACATTGGGGAACGACGTACCAAGAGGCACGCTCTCCGAAGCAGCAAGAATTCATGGCCGCCGCAAAGGAATTCGGGCTGGGAGATGGAATTACAACCGGATCCGCTGATCCTGCATGTGGAATCGCAACCTTCTGTTCCTTTGCTTCCGCTGAAAGCGTGGATGCCACGCGATATGTGCCACTCATTGAGTATTTTGGATACTATGTCCATCTGGCGCTATTGCGCACGGCCCCTGCAAAGGCCCAATCAATGGATCGCTGTGTAAAGCGGTTAACGCTGAGAGAGTTGACGATTCTGAACTGGGTCAAGAATGGCAAAACGAATTGGGAAATTGCCCAAATAATGGGCGTGACTGAACGTACGATCCGATTCCACGTCGAGAGCATCTTTTCTAAGCTTGATGTCACATCACGGTCCCAGGCGGTGGCCACCGCCATCGAACATGGATTACCGAACGTCGTATAGCCATATGGGAGCATGGCTCCTGTACCCAAAATAGAACTGCCCTGGTTGTACAAAACTTTATCCCACCCCCACTAACTCCAGCGAAGCACTCGATGTCCGCCCTGTTATGGTCTGACCGGTTGTGGTCCTGATCGTAGAGATCCACTCCAGGAAGCTTGGCCGCTTTTCCGTGTTCTCATCGTCGAAACGAGCCATGTCATAGAGCGCCGCGACCGCACTTGCCCCGGCTGGGGGAAGCTTCACAACCGGACCGATCGGTTCACAAGGGAAGCCCAACATACGCAGCGCTCGCAAGAACCGGTGTTCGACCTCAAGGTAATAGTACCGAACCTCATTCTCCACCGCCCATTGATAGATCCCCTTCAACGTCGCTAGCATGACTTGGGTGGAAAGCTTTGCGTCTTGGATGTCAGGATCAACAGTAAGTCGAGTGATTTCGGCTGTGTCCCGTTCTTTTCTGATCGAGTAATCTCCGGGAAGCAGCGCTCCAAATTCATTTTCCAACATGAACTTGCCGGAAGAGGGAAGGAGACGTGCCATACCAAGCAATGTGCCATCATGCGAGAGAACTCCGATGGTGACTCCCCATAGATCATACATGTCCATCTCTTGACCGTCTTCTGTCGCTGGCACCCACCGCAGTTTCTCCGCGAAAACCCGATGCCGCAATTGATACGCTTTGGTTAACTCATCTTTTCCATGGAGCGTTTTGACCATAAACTCTCCCTCGAAAAAGGCCACGCCTCTTTCCTGTCCCATTGCCAATGTCTGCATGGCAATCTCCTTTCGATGTTAGTTACTTAGGGCCGCACTAGGGCCGAATGATCAGGCCGAATATCTATTGAAGGAGGCGGATGGTTCCATCTTCGGGAGCAAACGTCACCTGGCGGGTCCGCCAGGTGCTTTATTGGTCACCATGCAGTAAAAAGTGGTCTGTTCCTGCCTGGCTTGTGTTCCGTGGTTATCCGGCAGGATGTCAGAAGAAAGGAGGAAGTGCGCGTGACAGAAGGAAAAGCACGATTCCAGTTATTGGATGGGGGGATCCGGTCGATGTCGGCGTTCTCCTTCTCACAGTCGATCCGGCCCGCAAAGGAATCCTTTCATGCGCGCCACTTGGAGCCTTGCGGAGGTGAGTTAACGACCGCCTATAAGGCGACTGAGCAGCGATTACACAAACTCTTGGAAGATCGCACGCGTATCGGTCGAGACCTGCACGATTGTGTGTTGCAATCCCTATATGCCATCGGGCTCAACATGGAAGCATCTCAGCGGGCTCAGGGCGATCAGGCAGCTGAATCCAATGAGTCGAATGACAGGACTATCCGACAAATCAACCACTTGATCCATGAGATCCGCGGGATGATTCGTGAGTTGGAGTCCGGAAATGTCCGAGAATTCGATTTATCCTCAGAGCTGAATGCCCTATGCGCAACCTATGAGCAAGCAGGCCACCTGCGTGTCAAGTTGGATCTGCAGCGCACCGCTCTTGAAGTGCTCACGAATGAAGAGGAGCGGGAAATTCTCAATATCGTACGAGAGGCCCTGAGCAACTGTGCCCGCCATGCCCATGCATCTCGCGCGACGATCTCTGTGCGCATGAGAGACACGAGGATTCGCGTCACAATACAGGACGACGGGGTTGGATTCTCCTTGGCCGTCGGGCAGCCACGTGGATATGGACTCACCAACATGGAAGCTCGGGCTAAAAAACTCGGAGGGTCATTACGCATGCAGTCTAAGCCAGGAGGAGGCACGCAAGTGACAGCAGAGTTTTCATTAGAACCCATACTGACTTCCGTATGAAACAGCCACAAACCAGTATCGTTCTCATTGATGATCACGAGATGGTCCGCAGAGGTCTCCGTGCCCTGCTCCACCTCGAACCGGACATGACGATTGTGGGTGAAGCGGGATCAGTCGCGGATGGTGTCTCGGTCGTTGAGCGCCTCACGCCACAGATGGTACTGCTCGACGTGAAGCTTCCCGATGCCACGGTGACCGAAGCCTGCCGGCGACTACTGGCAGTCGCACCAAAACTTCGGATTCTCGTCCTCACCAGTTACGCCGAAGACGCCACGGTCATGGCCGCGGTCCAGAACGGAGCCCATGGTTATGTCCTCAAGGATGTGCGAATGGATGACCTCATACGCGCCATCCGTACTGTGGCCACCGGTCAGGGTTACCTTGATCCGCGAGTGACCCAACGAGCGCTCCATTGGATTCGCACCAGTTCACACTTGGGCGTGAATCCCCAGGGTGTCACTCGCTTGTCGCCTCAAGAACGTCTGATTCTCCCTCTGTTGGCGGAAGGGAAGACAAACAAAGAGATCGCCGTCCATCTCCGTCTGAGCGACAAGACGGTCAAAAATTACCTGGCGAATATCTTCGATAAGCTGCATGTGAAACGTCGGACAGAAGCCGTGGCTTGGTTCATGAAAGAAAGCCATGTACCTTCCCTTGCACGAAGTCCAAAGCTCTAACACGCTAAGGTCCACTCGCTTTCATCTATCCTCATGTTCTTCAGCGCCTCTTCGCGCCCCCCTCTGGTATTGTAGGATCACTGGCCTCTATGCTATTCCCCTGATTGCCGTTCCAACCAGTGGTCAGCCTTAGCAAGAGCATCGGCGTATTCCACTGTTTCGTCCGGCCTAACCGAGGGGGCTACGCCATATGAATTCTCCGTCGGGTATCGACGGCACCCTATCCACTGAACTGACTCATTTGCGGCAACAGGTGCGTGAGCTGCAACAGGCCTTGGCTCGATCAGAACAGGACCGTCGATTTACACAAACCTCGGCGCTTGGGGCGGCTCAAGTGGGAACGTGGGCGTGGGAAGCCGAGGCGAATCGTGTCAGTTGGTCGGCGGAAACCGAACAAATCTTCGGCCTACTTCCCGGGTCGTTCGTTGGAACGTACGAGGGATTCTTTGCGTTCGTCCATCCCGATGATCGTCAACAGCTCACTCGTGCCATTGCCACAGCCGTCGAAGAACGGACCTTTTATCTCATCGAACATCGGATTATCACTCCAAGCGCAGACATTCGATGGGTGGCATGCCGCGGTCGCGCCCTGTGCAGCGACAACGGATCGCTTTCGGGCATGGTCGGAACCGTGGAGGATATCACCACGCGGAAGCAATCGGAGCTGGCTCAGCACACCATTCAAGAGACTCTCGAGGCGCGGGTGCGCGAGCGAACCGCCGGACTCGAACGTGCCGTTGATGAACTTAACCAAGAGATCGAGCGGAGGCGACGGGCGGAGTCGGCGCTCAAGGCAAGTGAACAGCGATATCAATTGCTCTACGAACACACTCCCTTCATGTATTTCACGCTCGCCTCCGACGGCATCGTGTTGTCGGTGAATCGTTTTGGAGCAGAGCAACTCGGATACCGCCAAGAGGACCTTATCGGGCAATCGATTGCGCAGGTATTTGACTCGCCTGAGCGGCAAACCGTGTTGGAACGGCTCATGACCTGCATAGAAAGCCCGTACACACTGCTGGAATGGGAAACTCAGAAGATCCGAAAAGATGGATCCCGGTTGTGGGTGAAAGAGCGGGCAAGAGCAATTCATGATCACGCGGGGGTGATCTTCGTGCTGGTGGTCTGTGAAGATATCACAGAGCGAAAGCGGGCTGAAAAGCAGCTGCAGGAAACCTCTCGGCTGCTCCATACACTCGTGAATGAATCGGCACTCCCACTGGTCAGTCTCGACCGAGACGGTCGAGTCCTCAGCTGGAACCAAGCGGCCACTCGCCTGTTCGGCTGGTCTGAAGAGGAAGTACTCGGACGTGAACTGCCCTACGTTCAAACGGGCGAGGAGACCATGGCCGATGCCTTATGGGAACAAGGGACACATGGGAAATTGACTGGCCCAATAGAATTGCGCCGTCGACGTAAAGACGGTCGCATGCTCGACCTTCTTCTCTGGCCTGTCTTTGTCTATGACGAGTTCGAGCAGCTTTCGCTTGCCGTTGGCCTCTATGTGGATCAATCCGACCTCAAACGAGCCCAAGAAGCCAAACTGATGAGCGAAGCTCGCCTCCGCTCATTTTTAGACGCACTCGATGATCTCGCCTTTGAGTTCGATCAAGAGGGACGATTCCTCAATGTCTGGACCCGCAGTGAAGACAAACTGCTCC
Source organism: uncultured Nitrospira sp. (assembly GCA_902500745.1). Lineage (GTDB taxonomy): Bacteria > Nitrospirota > Nitrospiria > Nitrospirales > Nitrospiraceae > Nitrospira_D. The sequence continues at coordinate 17,143 of CABVRS010000034.1, read as the reverse complement.
TACCTAAAACGGAACTTATGAGGAAACGCATATCCGACGTCCTTGGACCTGAAACCAGCGCCTACTACCTGGGCACAATCCGCCATGTCATCGCAACCGGACAAACTGCCACGGTTGACTACACCGTGTTCCATGATGGAACCAGACGGTATTTTTCCGGCATTCTCACACACATTCCAGGAAGCGGCGCAGGTACGGATACCGTCGGCTGCATCATGCGCGATATGACAGAAAGCCGCATCATCGAGGCCCAAGTTCGAGAAAGTGAAGCGCGGTGGAGAGCACTCTATGAGCATGCGGGGGTCGGGATCGCGCAGCTCACGCTCGATGGCCAATTCCTTCGCGTAAATCCCCACCTATGTAAGATCCTGGGTTATCCATCAGACGTGATGCTCGCACGGAATTTTCAGGACTTCACCCACCCCGACGACATCGAGGCGAATCTCGCCCACCTGGCTGAACTACTGGCCGGAACATGTCAGTCCTTCACAATGGAAAAGCGCTACCGCCGGATCGATCAGACGTGGGTGTGGGTTGACTTGACCGTCTCTCTTGTCCACGCTGACTCACGGGATCAGGCCTATCTTATCGCCGTCATACAGCATATCGACGATCGGAAACGTTCCCATTCGCTTCTGCAAGCGGCCATGAACTCAGTCGCCGATGGCCTTCTCATCGTCGATCGCCAAGGAAAGGTCACGAGTGCCAACCAGCGCTTTCTGTCGCTTTGGAACATCCCCGATGAATTGACCGACTGCCAGGACGACGATGCCTTACTCATCTTTGTTGCCGATCAGTTACAAGATCCGCACGCTTTTCTGGGCAAGGTTCGTGAACTGTACGCACAGCCCGAACAAGAGAGTTTTGATGTCCTGCGCTTTAAAGACGGCCGAGTCTTCGAGCGCCACTCCCGCCCTCAAATTCTCGAAGGAGAAATCGTCGGTCGTGTCTGGACGTTTCGGGACATAACCGAACACAAACGAACTGAGGACGCATTACGCACAAGCGAGCTCCGGCTCCAGCAATTCGTGGCTGAAGCGCCGGTCGGACTCTGCATCCTCGACCAGAACTGGCGCGCAATCAGCACAAACAGAACCATGTGTGAACTGACGGGGTACGAAGAGAACGAGATTATCGGAAGCACCTATGCCTTGTACACGCACCCTGAAGATCTTTCCGCCAACATCATCCTGACGGATGAGTTCTTTCGGGGACTCCGATCGAACTACGCCTATGAAAAACGCTACATCAGGAAATCTGGAGAAATCATTTGGGTGTCGGTCAAAGCGACACGTATCGAGCTATCGGGGCACGAAGGGCCGCTGCTCCTAGCCGCGGTTCAAGACATTACTGAACGTAAACTCGCGATAGAGGAGCGTGAGCAACTGAGTCGTGATCTTCATGATAATCTGCTGCAAACATTGTATGCCGTCGGCATGCAACTTGAGGCTGGTAAGCTTGCCATGAAGCACTCCGCCCGCCGCTCCAAAACTCATATGAGTCGAGCCATTAACCAACTCAACAATCTCATGGTTGATGTTCGACGATTTATTGCCTCATTGACAAAGCGTTCGCCCACGGAGCTTGATTTTGGGCAAGCTCTCAATCAACTCATTGCGTCGATGACGGGATCCAATCAGACCGAACCGGAACTCGATATCAAGAAGCCCGTCCTTTCCTTTATTACGCCTCAGCTGGCGGAGCAACTTCTCAATATCACACGAGAAGCGTTGAGCAACAGCATGCGCCACGCTCGCGCCTCCCACCGTTGGGTACAACTGAACTTGATCGACAACTCCATCCGCTTAGTCATCGGCGACAATGGTGTCGGCTTTGTCCAAACTCGCAGACGCCGCACTGGCCATGGACTCAGCAACATGGCTGCCCGAGCCCAGCATGTGCTCGGCACGTTTACCCTTCAAAGCGCCCCGAGACGCGGGACCATCATTACGGTCGACATTCCCTTGAAGAAGGGAGCCGTGTATGAATAAGGCTCCGTCGATCCGGTTGGTGATTGTGGATGATCACGAAGTAGTGCGCATCGGGCTTCGCGCGGTTCTCAATTTGACACCGGGAATGAACGTCGTGGGACAGGGAATGCGGATGAAGGATGCCAAAACACTTTGTCTCCGATTAAAACCCGATCTAATCCTTCTGGACATTCGATTGCCTGATGGCAGTGGTGTGGATGCGGCTCGAGAAATTCTCGTCAAATGCCCCCAGACCCGCGTGCTCTTCCTGACAAGCTTTGCCGACGATCATACCGTGCTCGAAGCGATTCTCGCCGGAGCCCACGGGTATATTCTGAAAGACATCGCCTCGAATGCGCTCATCCGCGCCATTCGTTCAGTGGCGAGCGGCCAGGTGTTCATTGACCCTCGTTTAACAGGCCACGCATTAGAATGGCTGAAGAATGTGTACCGTGAACCTGGACAATCAAAACGCCCACTCCTCTCTCCCCAAGAACAACGTCTGCTACCATTGGTCGCCCAAGGGCTCACGAACAAAGAGATTGCTCAAGATTTACGTCTCAGCGAAAAGACCGTGAAAAACTACCTCGCCAACATTTACTCCAAATTAAACATCGGGCGTCGATCTCAGATTGCAGCGTTCTATGCGGGAAGCTTCAAAGGTTCAGGCAGGCGTTTGTCTGTGGAATCGGACTAACTCAGCATGACTCTGTCACTGTAGACCAAGGTACACGTCTGCATGTTGGGAACTCTGAGGCCTCAGGACTTACTGACAAACATCTGATCGCATAGGGAGACCAACGCACTTCTGTGTATTTTCTGGCGCTCATCTCTCTTCTTGCCAAGACTTTACAAATTTTCCAACCAGTTAAGAGTTCCATGACTCATTCCGATAAGAATGCTATGAGTCCATTCTCTGGATCAGCGAACACCGGGGCTAGAGCATTCAGGGGAATGCCACGCAATTCTATCCAGCCCAACCGAGGAATTTCATGTCGATATCACTAGCAAATGTGCCCTCTTTCCTTCTTATCGAACCAAAGAAGGCTCTTGCGCTGAAGCTACGAGACCTACTTGCAAAGTCTGTTTCTACAGCACCTAACCCTCAGGTAGTGTCCTCTCTTCAGGAAGGATTGACCTATCTCGGCAGTCATGAGGTGGCATTGGTCCTCATGGACGTAATGCTGCCTGACAGCAGGGGAGCCGACGCTGTTCGCATTCTGCGTACGGCCACCCCTCCTAGCGCTGTGGTGGCCTTCACAGAAACAGGAGATAGGGCCCTCCTGCTTGAGGCCATTCAAGCCGGCGCACACGAGACACTGCCCAACGTTCTCCTCTCGCCAGAGGAACTTACCCTAGTACTTCACCGTGCCTTGATCAGAGTCAGTTCATCGAACATACCCGCCGAATCCGCACAGTCGCACGCCCCCATGGCAGTCTCGCCAAACTCCTTGCCAAAACTCGTGCACGACTTGAACAATGTACTGACTTCTATCAACGGATTCACGGATATCCTACTCGCCCGATTGCCGGCTGAAGAAGCGCCTCACCGTTGTGCGGAACAGATCAAGGAATCCTGTGATCGCGCCGCCAATTTGGTTCGAGACTTGGCAAGTTTTTCCACAGACCCCACGTAAAGGCATCGGACACTCTCATCCAACTCCTCAAGACCTCACAATTGCGGGAAACTGAATTGACAGTGTCGGCCACACTGACTAGGATACGTCGCGCTGCGGTCAGGAGGCTTGCATGTCGGATTCTCGATCACCTAACACCCAAGAGACCATACCTTCGCCTAAAAGATCTCACTCTGCCAGTAATCAAGTCGAGGCCGTCTTCGAGAGCGTCGTCTTTGCGAGCCGATGGATTCAAGCCCCGCTCTATGCTGGCTTGATCGTCGCGGAGCTACTTTATGCCTATAAATTTCTCCACGAGCTCTGGGAAATGGTGATCCACATCAACACGATGGACGAAACCGTATTCATGCTCGGTGTCCTGGGATTAGTCGATGTGACCATGGTCGCCAATTTGCTGACCATGGTCGTCATTGGAGGGTACGCCACTTTTGTGAGCAAACTAGATTTAGAGCACCATCCGGATCGACCTGACTGGCTCACCCACGTTGATCCCGGCACCATCAAGATCAAGCTGGCGGCGTCATTGATCGGTATCTCCAGTATTCACCTGCTCAAAGGATTTGTGGATGTGGCCAATGAGAATCCGGAGCATCTAAAATGGAAGATCTTCATTCATATGACCTTCTTGGCTTCTGCCATTTTGCTTGCTTGGACCGATAAGATCATGCAGAAGGACAAGAAGCACTGAACGAGGCAGACTCCCCTTCTTTCACCAACCCGACACACCGTTTGTCACGGAAATACTGCGGTGTGGAGATCTTGAAAGATAGGTCAACGAGCGTGCGCGCCTGAACTACTTATTGCAGCAGCCTTGATCGCTTCGACAGTCAACGGCTTTTCTAAATACCCATTGATCTCAAACGGCATGCGTGAAGGAACACCACGACCTACAGAATCGTGCCTAAGACCAAGAACTCGAAGTTGTGGGAAGCGGTCCTTGAGCCTTCGCACACAGGCAAGCGCGACCTCCGACTGAAACAATTCGATTTCCGCCACCAATAGATGTGGGGCCATTTCACCTCCTAGATTCTGGAGGTCCACAGCTTCCGTCGTACTGAACACTCGGTACCCAAGTCGCTCCAATGTTCGCTGAAGCACGGCCTGACTGACGGCTTCCTTGACCAAAACCAAGGCACAGAGGGAATTGGTCGTCGCGCCACTGCCACCGACCTGCGCAAGTGAGAGATCAAACCAAAATGTGCTGCCCTTGCCGAGTTCACTCTCGAATTCCATTGTCCCGCCCATGAGCTCGACGAGTTGCCTGGCGAGTGCCAGCCCCAGACCCGTTCCTCCATATTTTCGTCGATTGGACCCATCAGCCTGTACAAAGGGCTGGAATAATCGATCGGCATCGGCCTTTTCAATTCCAATCCCCGTGTCGCGCACGCTAAACCGGATCCGGCTGACAGCATTTCCTTGTGGCGTCCCCTCTCCGCTCGTCGGCTGAGGGCACGGATGAACCTGCACACAGATCTCTCCACGTTCGGTGAACTTCACCGAGTTGCTCATCAGGACAGAGAGCAGGCGTCCGAGTCGAACCGGATCACCGTAGAGTGTCGGTGGAACCGTGGCATCGATTTCATAATGGAGGCGAAGGCCTTTCTCTCTGGCCCGCTCCTGAAATAATTCAAGATTGCGATCGACAACCGCTTTGACCGCGAACGCTTCTCGGCTGAGCGTGACCTGACCGGATTCCAATTTGGAAAAGTCCAAAATGTCGTTGATAATGTCCAGCAAGGCCTTGGCGGAAATTTTGATCGTTTCTGCACAGTCTCGTTGTTCTGGTGTCAGGTCCATCTCGAGCAACAGGTCATCCATGCCGATGATCCCGTTCATCGGAGTTCGAATTTCATGGCTGATGGTGGCAAGGAACTCCGACTTCAGCCGTGCCCCCTCGAGAGCCGCATCTCGCGCCTGAACTAACTTGACCTGACTGTCACGGAGATCCTGCATGGCCTGACCGGCTCGTAACATATACCGAACCCGATGCCCGAGTAGGAGGCCATTGATCGGCTTGACGATGAAGTCGGTTGCGCCGACATCGTAGGCCTGGGTAATCGACTGATAGTCCTCCAGCCCGGTCATGATCAGCACGGGTGTATGCCTGCCTTCGGGCAATCGCCGCAGTTCGGCACAAGCAGCGAATCCGTCCATTTCAGGCATCATGATGTCCAGCAGAACCAGATCAGGATGATGCTGGATGAACGACTCCACACCCAGACGACCGTTTTCAGCCTCTTCGACCGACCAGCCGGATTGTTCGAGCGCCTCACGAGCCAATAGCCTGGCGACGGTGTCATCATCAATGATCAGAACCGTTGGGCGACGTTCGTTCGTCATACCGATGATGTCCCTTTTTCGAGCTCTTCTTGCAGTGCGGTGCGAGCCGCTTCGTAATGTTGTTCGAACTGGGTCAAGACTGCTCCCGCTCGACCCAGCTCTTGACCGGCACCCATCATCTCCAACTCACGACAGTCGGCAGCCAAGGCTACCGCTCCCAGCTGAGCGCTGCTCGACTTCAGTCGGTGTGCGGACGCACGCAACTCAGCGGCGTCCTTCGCGGCGACCGCCCGGCGTATCCGATCGACGATCTCTCGAGACGTCTCGATATACTGAGATACGATGCGGGCTAGGATGTCGGGATGACCGGGGCGTTGCAATGCTCGGATAGCGGCTAAGGCTGATTGATCAATGATCATAGGCTCAACTGCGATGCCATTGTGTTCTCCCTCCTTTGTCGCACAAATCGACTGGTTGCCATCCATTGATTTCCGCGTCGGCGTCGACGATGCACTATCTCCACCGATCGCTACCGTATCGTTTTTACGAACCCATCGAATCAACACATGTTCAAGTTGCGACAATGTAAACGGTTTGGTCAGGTAATCATCCATACCGGCAGCAAGGCATAATTCCCGATCCCCCTGCATCGCATGCGCGGTCAAGGCGACTATCGGTACTCGCCGACGTGCCGGCGATGCGAGATCACTGCAGGGTTGGTCTGCATTCGTCTCACGTTCTCTGATCAACCGAGTCGCGGTGAATCCGTCCATTTCCGGCATCTGACAATCCATAAACACAAGCGCATACTCTGTTGTCTGCAGTGCGGTCACCGCTTCACGCCCGTTTTCAGCCATGTCGATCCGACAGTTGAGCGCCTCCAACATGCCGCAGGCAACCTCGCGATTCACCGGGTTGTCTTCCACCAGCAGAATCCGGAGGTCTGTCGGACTAGGGACTCGATGGTCGGTTGACTGAGAATGACCGCTACTCTGCACCGCAGGTGACGGCATCGGTTTCTCAAGAGGGTCACAGCGCTTGAAATAGGCGGTAAATCGAAACCAAGATCCCTCTCCTGGGGAACTTCGGAGCTCGATATCGCCCCCCATCAGTGTGACGAGTTGCTTGACGATCGCCAGCCCTAAACCCGTCCCGCCATACTTTCGCGTCGTAGAACCATCGGCTTGCGAGAAGGCTTCGAAAATGTGGGCCTGCGCTTCGGGAGAGATACCGATGCCGGTGTCTCGCACAGAAACCGACAATCCGTACTGCTCTCCCTGCTGCCCCTCAAGCATCACAGACACTTCGATCAGTCCCTGCTCCGTAAATTTGACGGCATTTCCAACCAGGTTCACAAGGATTTGCCTCAAGCGTGTCGGGTCGCCGAGCAGATAGACAGGAATATGGCTGTCGATCTTCCAGGATAGTTTCAATTGTTTCTTTTGGGCGGCTGGCGCTGATAAATCGACGGCTTCTTGAACGGTCCGCCGCACCTCAAAAGGGGTGGTCTCGAGCTGTAACTTGCCCGCTTCGATCTTCGAGAAGTCCAAAATATCGTTGATGATGGCGAGCAGGACCGTACCGGAACGATGGATGGATTCGGACAAATGCCGTTCTTTGTCGCCGAGGGTACAACGAAGCAGCAATTCAGCCATTCCCAACACACCATTCATGGGAGTACGAATTTCGTGGCTCATGTTGGCCAGAAATTGACTCTTGGCCAGACTGGCTGCTTCGGCGGTTTCCTTGGCTTGACGGAGCAGTTCTTCTGCCGCTTTGCGATCAGTCACATCGATATGGATGCCCACGATACGAGACGACAACTCTTCTTCATTTTTAATCATGGTCCCGCGGGCAAGAATCCATCGATAGGAATCGTCCTTGTGACGTAGACGATGCTCAATTTCGAGCACGGAGACGTGTCCACCCAGATAGGCCTCAATGGCACTCAAGGAACGATCATGATCTTCGGGATGAATTCGGCTTTCCCACTCTTGAAACGTATTATCGAGTTCGTGATCGTCATACCCCAATTGCCGTTTCCATTCAGGCGAAAGATAGACATTGTTCGAATTGAGATCCCAATCCCAAATTCCGATGTTGGTACTCTGAACCGTCGTTGTCAGACGCCCTTCGCTGGTTCGTAACGCCTGTTCGACTTTTCGACGGTCCGCAGCTTCGATGGCCAAGGCGACGGTATTGGCGACGGATGCCGCGAAATGCTGCTCTTCCAACGTCCAGCGTCGCTTGGGCCCGATATGCTCGTGACAGATGACCCCGATCATCTTGCCTTCTGAGCGAATCGGCACATCGAGCATGGAGGTGATGCCGAGCGGAGCCAGATAACTTGCCGTAAATTCAGCGGTTCTCGAATCTATTTGCGCATCATCAGCTGCGACGATGCGCTCTGTATCGAGTTCACCGAAGTATTTTGGGTAATCAATGGCACTCAATACGATGCCCTGCGCATGTTCTCGAGTTGCGAGCTGATACAGATCCGCACATTGGATGGCTGATCGATCGCCCGTAAAAAACCAGATACTGACTCGTTCCGTGTGAAGGCATTCCGCTGCCACCCGCGTAACCGTTTGAAACGCCTCTTGCAAGTTTCCGCTATAGACTTGTGGGCTCTTGGCCAACTCAGATAATCCCGCTTGGATTCGCCGCAGAACTCCCTCAGTCTGTTGACGCTCCCGTTCAACCTGTTTCTGTACAGTGATATCTCTGAACACGAGCACGGCGCCGATGACGACTCCGTCCGAGATCATCGGGGTCACTACCAGGGAGATGGCGATGAGCTGTCCGGCTGCCGTCACCAGTAGGCCATCGTCAGTGCGATAGGTTTCGCCCGAGGATAGTGCAGGCAGCGTGGCATCGGTGATCAGGCACTCCTCTCGATATTCCTCAGGACCCGGAGAGATCATCCGATACACCGGTCGACCGACGAGGACGTGAGCGGGCTCTCCGAACAACCGCTCCGCTTGATGATTCATCATCTGAATCTTCCATACCGCATCCACTACACAGAGTCCGTCTCCCAGCGCATGCAACACCGCCTGAAGCTTGTTGCGCTCCTGCGCCAATTGGGTTTCGCTGGATTGTTTGAGTTGCGCATAGAGGTTCCGCATTTCCTCTGACGAGAGGGCAAGTGACCGTTCCAAGAGCGCATGCCCCTGATCGGCCTCCAAATAACTACGGCTGATTCTCTCCAGCAGCTCACCCCAGACCGCCGGCGATGGAGCTGGATGCTCTCCGTCGAGACCCAACCGTTTCAGTTGCCGTGTCAGCAAGGGATGCATAAGAACTCACGCCGCCTCGCTCAGGGTGGTGAGCGTCATTGTCTGATTGTGAAGGTCACAGGTCCCGGCGGTATACGGAGAAATTTCCCCGTACGAGTAAAATCCGACCTGCTGAGTGCCCTTGGGAAGCACATCCAGCGTGGCCTCAGTTTCCTCCTCCGTCCGTTCTCCTAATACGAGCCGACGTCCGACACAACTGATGGCAATGGCAAGAGTGGACGAGTCTCCCTCCGCCGGCAGTGTGGTGGACGAGGCCGCCTCTGAGGCGCCTTGAACCAACCGATCGAAGTTGGCTTTCATTAATTGCGCAAACGCGCCTTCAGGAATATCACCGGCAAAGGTCAGGGATTGCTCACCTTCATCCACAGCAAGAATCGTTCGAACGAGACTCTTGGAATCCGCCTGATTCGCGCGCAATGCGAGTGGGAAGAGCAGGCCTGTGGCCGGCAAGCCGTCAGCGCGCTCCCCGAGATACTCTTTATACAACTGAAGCGCAGGGCGACCGTCGAGCTCAAACAGTACGTTCCCTTTCGACTTGGTCACGCGCCGCTCAGGCCCGAAACGATCCCATCCACCCTTCGACCCATGTCCAATCCGAATGCGATCGCCATAGAACCCGACCGCCGTCACAAAACCTGATTGCGGTCGCCGATCTTGCAACACCCACGTACGACGAAATCGGTCACCATCTCCAGCCAGCCCACCGGTGACTACGACAGAGGAAGGGACCTGTGAATTCAACCCCCGTACCAGCTCGCTTCCGTTCACATTGAGGCCATCCGACAGCACAAGGATTCCTTTCAGACGTGCATCCTTCAGCTGTCGGGCAATTTCTTGTCCGGCTGTGAACGAGCCTTCCGCTGAGTGTGCGGGTGCGCTGGCCAATCGAATATCAGTATGGGCGAATCGCACAATTGCAGCACTCACAGTCTCGTCGGAGATCTGCGTTCCGAGAATCTCTCCAGCGGTTGAGCACCCGATGATGATCGATTCGGGATAGTCTTCGATCAATTCGCCGAGAGGATCGGCTGAATCGAGCAGGCTGGAAGATCCGAATACCAGCACCAGGGTACGGCGAGAATCGATCCTTGGCCGACTCTTCACGGACCAGAGCTTCTTGCGATCATACCCAAGTGTATGCAGTTCCATTTCATCTTCTCCTTTCGACCTGGAGCTACGCGGCCATTCGATCCCCATAGCCAGTGCTTTGATTCGACGCGCTACTTTCCACCACCTGTGTCGTCAACCGAACCGTAAACCAAAACCGGGAACCACTTCCGATGGCCCCCTGCACCCCGATCGATCCCTGCATCATTTCGACCAGACGTTTGGATATGGCCAACCCCAGCCCGGTCCCTCCGTACTTCCGCGTGGTGGATCCGTCAGCTTGGGAGAATTCCTGGAAAAGGAGCGCTTGCGCCTCTTCTGAGATTCCAATCCCTGTGTCCTGCACCACGATCTTGAACCCTCCTGACACGTTTGGAATACCTAGTACCGTGACGGTCACACCCCCTGATTCGGTAAATTTGATGGCATTGCCGATCAAATTGGTCAGCACCTGCCGTAGTCGGTGAGCGTCTCCCACCACGTTGGTTTGCAGGCCTGCTTCAACGGTGTGGGATAGATTCAGTCTTTTTATACGAGCACTCTCGATAAAGGATTCCACCGTCTCCGCCATGACCGTGGAAAGATCGAACGGATTGTGCTCAAGCACGATCTTCCCTGCTTCAATTTTCGAGAAGTCCAGGATGTCGTTGATAAGGTGCAACAGCTGCGTGCCCGACCCACGAATCTGTTCCGCGTAGCGCCGCTGCTTATCCGTCAGGTTCGTCAGTAAGAGCAGCTCGGCCATGCCCAGCACGCCATTCATCGGCGTCCGAATCTCATGACTCATGTTGGCCAAGAACTGCGATTTTGCTCGGCTGGCGGCCTCAGCCTTCTCCTTCTCCCTGCTTAAATCTACCTGCACCGTTTCATTGACACGCCAATAGATGAGCAGTGCGGCAGATTCGGCCAAGATGAATCCACCGTGAATGAGCGCCCAATGCCAAGGATGGTGCTGGGCCGTGGAATGGTTATAGACCATCGTCGGGGCCAACGTTCCGATAACCCCGTGGTCGACCACCACTGCGATGAGAGCCACGAGAAAAGGTATCCAATCTTGGTACAAAACAATCACCGCCATCATCACGAAGAAATGAAAGTGTGCCTCGATAAAACCACCGGACAGATGCACGAGCAACGTCGAGGCCAAGATCAAACCAACCGTCGCGACGGCCGCACGGAAGCGATTGGCCAACGCTCGACTCGTTGCTAAACCCGCGAGCCCCGTCAAAATCAGTCCTCCTATCGAACCCAGGAGAACGTATCGGTCCATCAGAAACCCAAACACTGGTACGCCCGCTGCGTGCATCCATAAGAACCACACAATCCCACGATGGCGTCGGAACCATGCCTCGTCATCCAGCGAATGGCCTTTGGGCAAGGCATGCCAGAGCCGCAAGACAGGAGTGAGCACAGATCGCATAGCTGGTTGTTGAGATAGATGTGTCGTCATTCGTCGCTTGTACCGCCAGGAGGCGGAGTTGCGAACAAACCAAGTCGTTACTTTTTCGGCACTTAGACGACAAAACTTGATAGGAGCTCAGGCAAGGTTCTGGAGGGGAACTACAGCTGCACCGGAAGAAACCGCTGACGCCCTACGACAGCATCTGATCATCCACCGCTTCGCTTCACTGCCAGGCTGCGGTAAGCTGGCCATTGCTGTCCCGCCAGTGAGGCGTCCAGGCGAGGGACACTAATTTGACTGCGATGTTGGCCTTGGTGGGTTTAATGGACATCGTGTCGAGCTTTTCATTCAACGGATCGGTCGCTGCGGCTAACGCCTCGCTTTCGGACTTGAATTGAGCTTCGAGATCCGCAAGCTGTTGTTGGAGGGCTGCAACGTTCTCTTCTGCCACGCCGACATCTTTCGACTCTTTCATGACCCGACCGGCACTCCGAACCGCAGTCGTCGCCCGACCGATGTTCGAGGCACTGATCGTCTTTCGTCCCATAAAGGCCCCAAGGATGGAGGCTCCGACAGAAATCGCCGCCTGCACTTGACTGGATCGGGATTCAGCCTGCTGCTTCTCCTTCGCCAACTCAGCCCGCCTGATCCGATCTTCCAGCGTTGCAATCTTTGATGCATATTTCTGACGAAGCGTTTCAGCTCCCTTATCACGCTGTTCCCGCCCCGTTTGCTGTAACCGGACTCGGAAATCCCGCTCGGATTCACCTGGAGTGGATATGGCCTTGGTGCTAGGACTCTTGAACAACTCGACCTTTTGTGTTCGAAACAACCAGCCACCAAAATCCTTGTTCCAATCAGCATAACTCTTGGCCTTGCCGGCACTCACCGGTAAGGCGAGAAACTGAGCTCCCTCTTCAGGATCTCGCTCGAGATCAGCTATGGCCAACTCCGCTGCCGTGGCCTTGTCCCAGTCAACCGCGACAGGTCCGTCCTCGATGGGGGCCAATACCGTCACATCCTGCGTGCGATCGACGCCGCTCTTCGAATCGGAGAAGCGGACCTGTGATGAACCCAGCAGCATCGGGGCATAGACCAACTCGTTCCCTTCAGGTTTCGAACCACGCAGCGGCACAAAGTGTTGCGGCACATCCGGAGGCAGCATGGGACGTGAAGAGTGAGACGTGAAGCGTGAAGCGGCCGGAGTAGGAGCCGGTTTCTTCTCCTCACTCCTTACACTTGACGCTTCACGGTTCACGCTTAACGTTTCACGCCTGATAGGTTCCATCAACGCCTTGATTTGCGTCCTGGTGAGGGGCCCTCGGAGATACGAAAGGCACCAGCGCGTCTCAAACACGACCGGTTCGTCTTCATGCACGTTATTCATCAGAAATATGCGACTCCCAAGACCAGCCAGCGTTTGCTCCATCCGCCCCCGGTCGAACTTCTTCCCGGCACTCGTGGAAGCGCCTTCTAATCCCTCCAGCACCCGAGCCTTGTCTCGCTCCGTCTGTAGTCGACCGATGAACCAGGTACCGGTGTTGGCTAATCCTTTGTAGTCGAGATCGACGGGATTCTGCGTCGCCAGGACCACTCCGAGACCAAACGCGCGTGCCTGCTTGAGCAAGGTCATCAACGGGAGTTTGGATGGCGGATTCGACACAGGCGGGAAATACCCAAAGATCTCATCCATATAGAGCAACGCACGCAGACTGGTTGTTCCCGATTGTGCCCTCATCCACCCGACCATTTGACTGAGTAGCAACGTCACGAAGAACATGCGCTCGGCATCGTTCAAATGCGCGATCGAGAAAATGGCTAAGCGCGGTTTACCCTGAGGGGTGTACATCATCGATTGAATATCGAGCGCCTCACCTTCGAGCCAGGCCTGGAACCCTGGTGCAGCCAGCAGATTGTTCAGCTTCATCGCAAGAGCGAAGCGATCCTTCGAGGGGAAGAACGAATCGATATCCATCACACCGATCTTTGATATCGGTGGGGATTGAATTGCCTGGATCAATGACGCGAGATCAAGATCTTCTTCCTTCTTCCAGGTCTGATCGAGAATCGTGGAGAGGAGAATATGCTCACGGCTCTGAATCGGATCGGCCTCGATGCCCAGCAAACCGAGCAGACTCGTGACGGTTGTGCCGATCCGTTCACGTAGCAACTCCGCATCTTCCCGCACATCGACTGCGGGCGCAGCGAACGATTTCAGGATAGAGACCGACAAGCCAGCGTTGCTGCCCGGCGTGTAGATGGCGACATCTGCCGCATCCCGCAACCGTTGAATGCGAGCGCCGTCCTGCTGCCAACCGGCCAAGCCCTTCGTCCAGAGTTCTGCTTGTGCCTGCGCGTAGTCTGCTGGTGACAAGCCTTTTTTACGCGCATCGTCTTCGTTGATCCAGGGTTGGAAGTCCTCGCCCTTGAGCGACGGGAACGTCAGCATCAAATTCCCCAGGTCACCCTTCGGGTCGATGATAATGGCTGGGATGTTGTCGATCGCGGCTTCTTCGAGGAGGGCCAGGCATAAGCCCGTCTTGCCGCTGCCCGTCATACCGACGCAGACTGCGTGTGTGACTAAATCTTTTGAGTCGTACAGAAGCCAACCCGGTTTAGCCTGCTTCGTGGCGAGATCATAGGGGCGGCCCATATAGAAGACGCCAAGCTTTTCAAAATCTTCGGCGGTAGATGGAGCAGGTGATGGTGACGGCGTAGATTTCTTTGCGGTGCTCTCGGCCTTCGCACTGGCTTCGGTCTTCTTCGCCTTCGGCATACCAATGTCTCCCTTTGCTCGACGGTCAGGATAAATTTCGCAATATTTTAGTGGTCTAGAGGACGAGCTGCAAGCGGAAGTGGAAGGATCAAACCAATCAGAAGTTAATCGACCTTAGGTGGTTTTCGTGCGGTTTGAACGATGGGCAGGCAGAACACGTATCCAGTCACGACCAATCTTTAAAGATGATGAACACCGCCACCACGATCAGCGCAAACCCCACCACATAGTTCCACTTCAGCGCTTCCTTCAGGTACACAACGGAGAAGATCGAGAAGACGACCAGCGTGATGACTAGATTCTATGAGACCTGCTGCTCTGCCCAGTCACGAACAGCTGCTACGACTGCCCGCGCCTGCTCTCGATCCAGTGGCTCAGTTGCCATCAGATCGTATCGCAACTCGACCGCGAACGGACCTAGCGCGTCGATTCCCTCACACCGCGGTGGACTCGGAAGATTATTCTGGGCTAGCAGGTCAAGGAGAAGCTGAAGATCATGGGTTTTGCGCAGTTCTACGCGGTGCTTGGCCAACACTGCCTTGAGACACTTCTCTACCGCTTGCTGCGCGTGAAAGCCGACAACCTCGTCGTCTATTTCCGAGTCGCTGGACAGCTTGCGGAATGCCTTGATGTCACGGTCGGCCAGCACAAGAAAGCGCCGAGCGAGGTCCTCAGGCCGCTTCATAGAGGATCTTGCCTTCTTTCAGAGCCCAGTACATCGCCGTTCCAGGAAGATGCCCCCAGTCCGACACTTCTCCCTCTGAAACGACAAGCACATCGACGGGAAGCCCGATCGATCCAATCGCCTTTCGTAAACGCACCATCTCCGCGCGTTTAGAATTAACTTCATGTTCGATTACAAGTAGATCCACGTCGGATTCGGAGGTGGCAGTCCCCTCTGCAAAGGAGCCAAAGAGAATGACCTTTCTCGGATTTGCCGCAAGCACAAGCCGTTGAACGGCTGTATTAATAGCTTCTTGAGCAGTCATCGTGGTTTATTCTGAGCCGAACGCGCGTACTGATCACCTAGTTGGAGACTCGCCAGCACCCGTTTGATGGTAGCACTCCTGACTAGTAAAGTCAGCCGGATGCGGCATTCCTCGTCTCATCAAGACAGACACCGCCAAACGTCGGAACCAGTCCCCTTTATCCCACCTTCCTCTCCGGAGCGGGACGGGTGGATTGTCCTTCACTGCGCGCATGCAACGAGCACCGCCCGCATCGATAAAATACAATTGCAATAGTGTGCGCGTGGCGCGAGCACGAAGGATAACTAGCTGGCCCGCTCTACACCCCCGCTTCTTTCAACACCTGCCCCGTATACGACCGCTTCAACTTGGCAATTTCTTTCGGCGGACCTTCGGCCACAATTTCACCGCCGCGATCTCCACCCTCTGGTCCCAGGTCGATGATCCAGTCTGCATTCTTGATGACATCCAGATTGTGCTCAATCACCAGCACAGTATTCCCGGCTTCGACGAGTCGATCCAACACATCCAACAATCGCTGTACATCGGCGAAATGGAGGCCAGTGGTCGGCTCATCGAGGATATACATCGTTCGCCCGGTCGCACGTTTGGAGAGCTCGCGTGACAGCTTTACGCGCTGGGCTTCCCCGCCGGAGAGCGTCGTCGCCGATTGGCCGAGCTTCACATAGTGCAGACCGACATCATGAAGGGTCTGGAGCTTCGTCTTGATCAGTGGAATGTGTTCAAAAAACTCCAACGCATCGTCTACCGTCATGTTCAGGACATCGGCAATACTTTTCCCCTTATGCAGAATTTCTAGGGTCTCGCGGTTGTATCGTTGCCCCTTGCACACCTCGCAGGTCACATAGACATCCGGAAGGAAATGCATTTCGATCTTGATGAGTCCGTCGCCCTGACAGGCTTCACAGCGCCCACCCTTGACATTAAAACTGTAGCGTCCTGGCTTATACCCACGAACACGAGATTCTGGAAGATTGGAATAGAGATCGCGGATGTACCCAAACAAACCTGTATAGGTCGCGGGATTGGAACGTGGTGTCCGCCCGATGGGCGATTGATCAATGTCGATCACCTTGTCGAGCGCATCGACGCCTCTCAGATCCTTGCAGCCATCGATCTTCGGCTTCTTGTGGTAGAGCAATTGTGAGAGCGAATGAAAGAGCACCTCCAGCACAAGGGTGCTCTTGCCTGATCCAGAGACTCCCGTGACGCAGGTAAAAAGCCCCAGCGGGATTTTAGCCGTGACGTTTTTCAGATTATGTTTTTGCGCCCCGACTACCCAGAGCATGCCTCGTGGCTTCCGCTGCCGCTGCGGTACTGAGACGGTCTGAATTCCACGCAGGTATTGGCCCGTGAGCGAATTGGGGTCGCCCATGATCTGCTGAGGCGTCCCCTGCGCGATCACATGCCCGCCCTGGGAACCGGCACCGGGCCCCATGTCGAGCACATGATCGGCTGCCTGCATCGTCTCGGCATCGTGCTCAACCACGACGACCGTATTACCCAGATCCCGCAATCTGAGCAACGTTTGCAATAACCGACGATTGTCGCGTTGGTGTAGTCCAATAGAAGGTTCGTCCAGGATGTACAACACCCCGACCAGCCCAGACCCGATTTGCGTCGCCAACCGAATCCGCTGTCCCTCGCCCCCGGACAACGTCGCCGCTGCCCGATCGAGCGTCA
>CABVRS010000033.1 GCA_902500745.1 uncultured Nitrospira sp. | reverse complement strand
CAGCCAATGGTGTATGAACAACGAAGGATCTCGAGAAAGTTCTGTACATGTCGGGGCGTAGCGCAGCCCGGTAGCGCACTCGCTTGGGGTGCGAGTGGTCGTGGGTTCAAATCCCGCCGCCCCGACCAAATTGCCGTGAACAGTGACGCAGTAGGCGTCTCAAAGCAGACGGGTTTTCATAAGCAATCCGTGCCAGATCACGACTTTGGTAAGAGCTGCCTCAGGCAGCTCTTTTTGTTGAAGGTCGTTCATGCGTATCCTCATAACCAACGATGACGGGATCCAGTCACCTGGGATCATGGCCTTGGCAAAAGGGCTCGCCAAAATTGGGGAGGTATGGGTGGTTGCTCCGGATCGTGAACGTACTGCCGTCGCTCATGCGGTGACTTTACACAAACCCTTGAGAGTGAACCAGATTGGGACTCGATCCTTTTCGGTCAACGGCACTCCGGTAGACTGCGTGAATCTGGCGTTACTCAAAATTATGACCAAACCACCTCAGCTCGTGGTGTCCGGTATCAATAAGGGAGTCAATCTTGGGGATGACGTGATGTATTCGGGCACCGTTTCAGGTGCGATGGAGGGGGCCATTCTCGGCGTGCCATCCATCGCGGTTTCTCAGGAAGGGCAGGACACATTCCGCTTTGACGTGGGTGTTGTCTATGCCGCCAGAATTGCGCAGCTGGTACTGGCCAAAGGTCTTCCAGAAGAGACCCTCCTGAATGTCAACATCCCGGATCGACCACGATCGGGGATCAAGGGCCTACGCGTCACCTGTCTGAGCCGAAGACGATTCCATAATCCCATTATCGAAAAAGTCGATCCGCACGGGCGGAAATATTACTGGATCGCGGGCAAGCGGGTTTCCTGGAGTCGCAGTAAGGATGCCGATCATGAAGCTATCGAAGAAGGGTATGTATCCCTCACGCCGATCCATTTGGATAGTACACACCATGGCGTCCTTGATCACTTCCAGTCGTGGGAACCGATGATTAAGCACGGCCGGAAGAAATCTTCCGTATTGCGGCCGGCCCGTGAGTCCATGGAGGAGTCGGGGACGTGATTGGGGAACTCATCGAAACCGTCATCGGCGAACTGAGCCGCTTCGTCATTGCCTGTATCTCCAGATTCGGCTATGCCGGCATTGTGTTCACGATGGCTGTCGAAAGCGCCTGCATCCCCTTGCCGAGCGAAATCATCATGCCGTTTTCCGGTTATCTGGTGATGACCGGAGAGTTCACCATGCTGGGTGTGACACTGGCTGGAGCGATCGGTAATGTGCTTGGCTCGATCATCGCCTACTATGCAGGTGTGTGGGGAGGAAGGCCATTTGCGGAACGGTACGGCCCATATTTTCTCGTCTCTCACCATGATCTCGATGTCGCGGATCGATGGTTCGCGAAATATGGCGAAGCCGCGGTCTTCTTTGGCCGCATGCTGCCCGTCGTGCGCACATTCATTTCGCTTCCGGCTGGCATCGCAAAGATGAACTTCCCTCGCTTCGTCATCTTTACATTCGTCGGGGCCCTACCCTGGTGCTATCTCCTGGCGTACATTGGTCTTCGGATGGGCGAGCAATGGGAACATCTTCGGGATTACTTCCATCAATTTGACATCGCCATCGGACTCGTTCTGGCCGTCGCCATTGGGTACTTTCTCTGGTCGCACTGGCCGAAACGACGGACAAGCTGAGGGGCCTAAATCTCATGCTCAAGCTGTTCAATACGTTGACCGGACGGAAAGATGTCTTCGAGCCGATTGAACCGAACAAGGTCCGTATGTATGTCTGTGGCGTGACTGTCTACGACTATTGTCATATCGGTCATGCCAGAAGTGCGTTGGTATTCGATGTGATGCGCCGCTATCTCGAATACTCGGGCTATCACGTCGAGTTTGTGAAGAACTTCACCGACGTCGACGACAAGATCATCAAACGGGCACATGAGCAGGGGGTAGCGTGTGAGGCCGTCACGCAAAAGTTTATCCAGGCCTACCATGACGACATGGGAAAGCTGGGCGTGCGCCAAGCTTCAATCGAACCCAAAGCGACCGAGCATATGGCTGAGATCATTGAACTGACCAGGACGTTGCTGAAAAAAGGATTAGCCTACCAAGTAGATGGTGACGTGTATTTTGATGTGGCCAAGTATCCTGAGTATGGGCGTCTTTCCAAGCGGCGACTAGACGATTTGCAGGCAGGGGCACGCGTGGATGTCGACGAGCGAAAACACCATCCGATGGATTTCGCACTCTGGAAAAGCGCAAAGACAGGTGAGCCTTCCTGGCCGAGTCCCTGGGGACCAGGCCGACCAGGATGGCATATCGAATGTTCGGCGATGTCGATTAAACATTTAGGCGAGACCTTCGATATCCACGGTGGGGGGATGGACCTGATCTTTCCCCATCACGAGAACGAGATTGCGCAGTCCTGCGGTGCCACCGGAAAAGAATTCGCCCGCTACTGGATTCACAATGGCTTTGTGCAGATCAATAAAGAGAAGATGTCCAAATCACTGGGTAACTTTTTCACGATTCGTGAGATATTCGAGCAGTCGGAATGGTCTGAAGAGGTTACTGGCGAGATCCTACGGTACTTTCTTCTCTCAACCCATTATCACGGGCCACTCGATTTCTCGGACCAAGCCTTAGCTGAAGCCAAGAGTGCCTTGAACGGGTTCTACGATTTATTTGGGCGATTAGCTGAGCCCGGTGGAAATGCGATGCCTGATCAGGGACTAGATCGTTCAATAGATCGCTGCCGAGCTACATTTCGAGCTGCAATGGACGATGACCTGAATACACCTGCGGCGATTGCCGCATTGCAGGTGTTGCGAAGCGATGCGAATAAATTGTTTGGAAATGACCTGTCCACGAAAGAGCGACAAAGAGTCAGAGAAAAGTTTCAGTCACTCGGTAACAGTCTAGGCCTGTTTCAGATGGATCTAGATAAGAAGTGGCAGTTCAAAAAGGAAATAGTCGGATCTGGCACGCTGCAGGCTGGGGCAGCCACTATGACGGGTATTGGAACTGTGTTTACCCCACTAAGCGATGCACTCATCGAAACAAAGGTCACCGAGCGAAACGAGGCTCGGCGAAACAAAGATTTCATACAGGCTGATGAAATCAGAAAGTATTTGGCCGACCACGGCATCATCATCGAGGACAAACCCGATGGCACCAGCCGCTGGAAGCGCTGACAAACAGGAAATGCTCTACGGCCTCCACGCCGTACGTGAAGCGCTGAAAGCTGGGAGTCGACCAATTCAACGTCTGTTGGTTGCCCGCACCGACAAGCAGTTCACTGACCTGGTGCGATTGGCTCGATTCCGTCACATTCCGGTTCACGTTCAACCCCTTTCCTCTATTGACCGTCTCGTCCCTACCGGAAAGCATCAAGGGATCATCGCATTTGCGGCGGCAAAGGCGTATCAGACAGAAGAAACCATTTTGACACTGGCAGCCGAACGGCACGAATCACCATTTGTGGTGATCCTCGATGGTGTGGAAGACCCGCACAACCTTGGCGCCGTCATCCGGACGGCGGAGGGTGCCGGAGCCCACGGCATATTTATCCCGGAGCGAAGGGCTGCCGGACTCACCTCCGTGGTGGCAAAAGCCTCGGCTGGAGCCATTGATCACATCCCGGTTGCGCGTGTCACGAATACCAGTCGATTGATTGAATCATTAAAAGCGGCCGGGGTCTGGATTTACGGCGTCACACCCGCAGCGGAGAAGAAATTTACCGAGGTTGACCTACGAGGGCCGGTTGGCATAGTCCTGGGAGGAGAAGGAAAAGGAATCCGAGCAGGTGTCATTCAGCATTGCGACGAATGTATCCATATCCCCATGAAAGGACGGATCCAATCCTTGAACGTATCCGCTGCCGCGGCGATCGTCCTATTCGAGGCAGTTCGTCAGCGTGATCAGCGACATCAACGCCCATGACTCACCGGATTTTCAGCGCACCACCTTGGATCGCCGTCTTGAGGAGTTGAGCCGTATTCGACACGCGCATTTTTTTCATCATATTGGCGCGATGAGCCTCAACGGTCTTCACACTGATCTTTAGTCGGTTGCCGATCTCTTTGTTCTTAAACCCCGCCCAGATCAATTCCAAAATTTCCTGTTCACGCGATGTGAGCGACTCCGGGCGTCTTGTGCGCGGAGGAGGCTCGAGGTTGATAAGAGTTTTCCGAGACCGTGGTTTCGGACCTGCCTTAGCCATGATGACACGTTCTCCTTTGATCGGAAGAGGTTTCAGGTATACTCGAGAGAACCAGTAGATTACATTACTGCCATATTATGGAACGATTGGCGAAGAATGTAAATTCGGGTAGTTTGGCCCTAGTAGGGTTCCTGGGTAGGGAAAGAACTCTGAGCAATTATGCATGAGAGCCACACACTATTCTCAGCGTATCTCGTTGTCGGTATCTTTGGCGCACTCGTAGGCAGCTTTCTCAACGTGTGTATCTACCGGTTGCCACGGCACGAATCGATTGCGTGGCCGGGATCCCATTGCCCAAGCTGTTCACATCCGATTGCGTGGTATGACAATATTCCAATCGTCAGCTACATGCTCTTGGCGGGGCGTTGCCGGCATTGTACGATCCGCATCCCTTACCAGTATCCATTGGTTGAGGCTCTGAATACCTTAGGCTACGTGTGGATCGTCTGGTTTTTTGGGATGACCTGGTCGGCGGCGGTCTACGGGATACTCTATTCGGCCCTCTTGGTGGTAGCTGGAACCGATCTTTCTCATAAGATCATTCCCAATGCCATTACCTTTCCGGGTATCATCCTCGGACTCCTCAGTGCCGCGACGATCCTCCCGCTGGGATTCTTTAATGGTGTGTTGGGTATGCTCGTCGGCGGGGGTATCTTATGGTTGTTGGCTTGGGCAAGTCCTTATCTGTTTGGAAAAGAAGGTATGGGCGGAGGAGATATCAAACTTCTCGCCATGATCGGGGCCTTTCTCGGCTGGAAGCCAGCCCTGATGACGATTATGGTTGGGTCTTTCCTGGGCTCGGTTGTCGGCGTCAGTCTTATCGCAACCAGCGTCATTCGTCGGGAAGACTACATTCCCTTCGGGCCATTTCTTGTTTGTGGCGCCCTGGTGTCACTGTTCTTTGGTCAGTCTCTCTTGGATTGGTATCAGGGGATATTGGCTGGATAATGGCTCCCATGGCCGATTCACAGCAATCTAGGTGTATCTCTTTCGATAAGAACTGTATCTAATCGGTTAGGACACGTCTCCCCCATCATCTCCTTCCTCACACCGCAGCTCCACCTGCACTCATAGCGCAGGTAACTCAATAAATCATCCGTACATCATAGCCTTACGAGATACCAAGGCAATCGAAGACCGTGGTGGAATAGATCGTAAATGGTCTATCGAAGACCGGCACGAGTTTTGATATAGCGTTAGGTCAACCGAATGCGCGTAGCAAGAGCGAGGAAGGCATGAAGCAAGACGGGAAGACATTGGCAGAGCTCATGGTGGTCGCGGGGATCTTGGCGATGGTCTCCCTCATGGGGATTCCAAACTTCCTGGGACTTCACTCTCAGTCACAGCTCCAGGGTATCACAGCGGAAATAGCTTCCGACCTCCGTCTCGCGAGACAGCTCGCATTAACGCACCGTGATCGAGTTCGGATAGTCATCGACCCAGAACAGCAGAAGCTCATCACACAACTCGTCAATGAAGGCACCATCCACCATGTGTATCACTACGGGGGGAAGGGCCTCATCATTGAAGAGCCAAGTGCGGGGTGGGACATTCAGTTCCAGCCAAGCGGTCGCTCGGCGACTGCCACAACGATTCGGCTCCACCACAGGGAGGGCCAGACCAAAATGCTCACGGTGAGCATTACAGGTCGGGTAACCATCTTATGAATATATATCGTAGGAACGAGGGTTTTAGCCTGATCGAGGTCATGGTGGCCATGATGATTTCCGGAATTGCGCTGATGGGAGCACTGGGCGCAGTGGAAATCACATCGAGATACGCGCAGCAGGGAGGACTGAGCAACAAAGCAATGGAGCTGGCTCAGGCCAGACTCGAAGTGAAACGGTCCGTCCGGTGGCAATTTCTCCTTGAAGATGACCTCGATCATGACGGCACCCCCGACAGCGTCATGGCTGATGACGGTCAAGGAGCCGATGTTATAGCGGGGGATGGAATCTATACAGCGATGTACGAACGTGATGGAATAACGGTTGTCTGGACCATTGAGAGTGAGCCTCAGAGGACACTCCACACCTCCGGTCTCGTGGCGATCAGAGCCGTTGCGTCATTTGCAAACCGGAGAGGCGAACGGCGAGCAGTCCATGTTGCGACGCTCCGAGCCAATCCGAGCTATGTAGGGCAACGATGAACAACAGAACGCCCACCGTTGTGAGTGTACGACATCAGCCATGGCGCGGGATCTTGGCCGAGTCCGACGGCGTCTGTCTGAGCGAATTGATGATCAGTTTGGCGATCGGTGCCGCGGTGCTGGCAACGGCGTTAAGCACAGTAAATATCGTTCAAACTCATGCAGGGAAGCAGCACCGCACGCTGAACCATCAGCAAGATGTGCGATTGGGGCTGGAGGTCTTTGAACAAGAAGTTCGACTTGCCACGGCTGACACAATCGTTACGGCAGCACCACACGAGTTTCTATTTCATGCCAATCTCAGTGACCAGCGAACCATGACGACGGCTGGTCTATCCTCTGGCCAATCGGTCCTGCCGGTACAGGATGGGAGTGGATGGGGTGAAGGAAAAACCGTCCATGTATGTGGCCGACACGTCTGTGAATCCCATCGGCTCGCACGTGCAGGACAACGATCTCAGCTGACTTTGGCAGAACCACTTGAGGCGGCGTTTTCAGAAGGGGCGTCTGTGCAGGTGAATAATCGAGTCAAATATTACGTGAAGAGCAATGAAGATGGCACCTCGAATCTCATGCGTATGGTCGACGGTGGGGCCAGTGTGCTGATCGGAGAACTTGGCGATCTCGAGTTTTCCTACTGGAACGACATGGGACAGGGAACAATCCAGCCCTCACGAGTGAGGCGTGTCGTGTTGAAGATCAATTCGAGTCAGCCCCTGCATCACATGGTGCGGGAAGTCAGTCTTCGTTCTTAGGAGGATACCTATCATGCTTTGTACATGCGGTAAGGACGACCAGCGGGGGATCGCACTTCTGGGAGCCATGGTAATTGTTCTGGTTCTCTCGGTGTTAGCGACGACCCTCATGAACCTCAGTGGACAAGAAGCTCTCAGCGCAAACGCCGCAGGACAGATGGCGGTCGCTCAGCAACTTGCTGACGCATCTGCCGAACTTGTGGTGGATTGGTTTCATGACCCCCAGCCGACAAGTGGAGTACCGGCCATCATGTCACTTCGTGCCAAGAGGAATCATGATGCGGAGGGCAAGTCATCCTTTTTCGATGCTACGGGTCGCTCCCAATTTGTAGGGTCGAACGACCAACCGGATTTTCACCTCCAGGCTGGAAACGATACTGACAATCGACTCCTCAATGATCCAGAAAGCGGAATATTTCGTGCCATGGGTCAACTTGGACAGGTGGAGGAACTCAAGGTGTATGCACCTACAGATCCAGGCTTGCTCTGCACCATTGATACCACTATTGCAACCAAGACAAACCCATCTGTCCGGCAATCAGTCCGTCTGCAGTTGGGGGCCTTGGATCTACCTCCACTGAAGGCCGCCGTCCAGGTCGGTCAGCATTTAGGTCTCTTGCTTCCTGGTGGGGAATCGCCGGTCGCGGTGCACTGGGGCGACTTAAAAGTAGGCGAAAACCTTGTGCTCAAACAGGCCAAGGATCTTCCGAGAAAAGGCGCGATTGCGCCGGTGACCGGGCAGGGGTATGACGAAACTGATCAGCGAGAAGATCGATGGATGGAGGTGTGGGTGGGAGGAGACGTGCGGCTAACGAAACCGGCTACCCCTCCGACCACGGATGTCCCAAGCAATCTTCATGTAGGTCAGCATCCTATTCCCGGCCTTCACCTCGACGACTGGCCATATGAACATCTGAAACGACTGGCCAAACGGTTTGGTCGGTACTTTGCGATCGATCGGGAAGGGCTTCTCTATCCTCAAGGGGTTATCGAGATCGGTAAAGGCCTGCTTCCCGAGGAAGCCTTACGGTCGCAGGCCCCTGGCGATCAGCTGGGCCTTATCTTTATTGATACGCTCGACCAAACGGCGCCACGTCTCGACAATCTTGGAGTCCTTACGCTCCGCGCTCCGTACCTAGAAGGGACGATCGTGATGCAAGGGCATGTGGTGCTAGCCCCAAATGGACCCGGTGTAGCCATCTCCACGCTGACCCCTCCAACGACGGTTCGAGGCAACACACTCACTCGAACACCTATTCATCTGGCGGGGATGCAATTTAATGGAGTGCTCTATGCCAGTGGTACCGTCACCATTGCTGGAAGGATAAAGTTGTACGGAGCGGTGGTGGCAGGAGAAACCATTGCGGCGTCAGGCTCAGGCAGCTCGCTCGAAGTGTGGTACGACCATGACCTCGGACAGGGGCTGTTTCGGGGATTGCCGATCGTCTATCGAGCTCCGGGAACCTGGGTGACGCGCTACTGAGCGATCGAAGTAGTAGGGCGACGAGAAACACATAAAAACAACTTCTTATTGTCGAAGGAAAAGGATGAGCTAGAATGATGACGCAAACACTGATCGCACGTCCAAAGAGAACGGTTCTTTCTGGTGCTAGTCTAAAGAAACAACACATGGGCAAACAACCCCGTAAGATGACGATGGAGCGCAGTCTCTTGGACTGTATCGCGTATCGAGGTCTCATTACCCACGTCGATCTGGATACTGCGGTAGAAGAATCGTTATCACGTGAAGTCGACCTAGAGACGGTCTTGTTGGAAAAGTACCGTGTGCCACGCGCCGCCCTCGGATTGGCGCTCAGCGAGTTCTATCAATGTCCCTATGTCTCATATGATGAGCGGACCGTCATCGACCCAGAGCTCTTAAAAAATCTCAGCTTCGATTATCTCCGACGAAACTCGTGGATTCCCCTGAAGCGACAAGGGACTGTGCTGGATGTGGTCATCAATGACCCACATGATTTGGAAAAAGGATTGGATATCCGGCGGGCGTTCCCCGGTACAACCGTTCGCTTCTCTGTCGGGCTGCGGCGTGATATTGAGCAATATCTCCTCGTGGCGACGGGCCAAGCCAGCGGGGGGTCCATCAGCGAGATACTTGGCGAACTCGTCGATGAGGCCGGAATTGAGCGAAGTGCCGAGGGAGAGCCGGGCGAGATCGATGAAAACGACTCGGCCATTGTACGTCTGACCAATCAAATTATCGCAGAGGGGTACCGGCTTGGGGTTTCTGATATTCACATTGAGCCATATTCGGATCGCAAAGAGACGGCCGTACGGTTTCGAGTCGACGGCACATGTTTTACCTACATGCGCATTCCTGCCGTCTATCGGCGGGCCATTGCCTCACGATTGAAGATCATGGCGAATTTGGACATTGCGGAACGTCGAAAACCCCAAGACGGGAAAATCCGCTACAAATTGGCCAAAGATCGTGAAATCGAATTGCGTGTCGCCACCTTGCCGACCGCCGGTAATAATGAGGATGTAGTATTGCGGCTTCTGACTCCCAAGGAAATTATGCCGCTAGAAGCCATGGATTTTTCACCGGATATTTTACAAACCATCAAGGAACTTTCAGAACGCCCGCATGGCATCTTTCTGTGCGTGGGGCCTACAGGGTCAGGAAAGACCACCACGCTGCATGCCGTGATGAGACATATCAACACCGATGAACGAAAAATTTGGACGGCAGAAGACCCCATTGAGATCACGCAGGAAGGCCTGAGGCAAGTTCAGGTCCATCCCAAAATCGGGTTTACCTTTGCCTCCGCGATGCGAGCCTTTCTTCGCGCGGACCCTGATGTGATCATGATCGGAGAGATGCGGGATAAAGAGACGGCCGACATCGCGATAGAAGCCTCACTCACCGGGCATTTGGTGATGAGCACGTTACACACCAACAGTGCGGTGGAAACCGTCACCCGCCTGTTGGACATGGGGTGCGACTCATTCAATTTTGCTGATGCGATGTTGGGGATTCTCGCGATGCGTCTTTGTAAGCGCATTTGCCTTCACTGCCGAGAGAGCTACCACCCCACGCAACAAGAATATGATGAGCTGGTGCAAGGCTATGGAGCCAGGTATTGGGAGAGGCTGGGCGTTACCTACACAGAGGATTTTATGCTCTATCGAGGAAAGGGATGCGACGCGTGCAATAACAGCGGATTTAAAGGACGGGTGGCCCTCCATGAGCTTTTGGTGGGATCGGAAGACCTGAAGAACCTGATTCAAGGGAGAGCGCGGACCGCCGAAATTCTGAGCGTAGCAATGCGCGATGGCCTGGTCACCTTGTTACAAAATGGCATTGAGAAAGTGCTTAGAGGTGTGACGACATATCGTCAAGTCCGGGCCGTTGCGATCAAATAGCATCAGCCAGAGACCCCCAACTCCTCTTAGGGGGTTTGTTCTAACACTAACACAAAGGCTTTCAATTGCATCTGCATATCCGGTGAAACTCGAATAAACTCAACCCCGCAGCGGTGTCCTGACACCCAACGCACGGCCGCTAATTCAATACCAACCGGTTCCCGTTCGTTTAATAAGTCAATTTCAAGTGAAAGATAGGTCCCATTACAAGGTGGGTGGTTGGAGGTGAGGGCACATCCCTGAGCCGAAAGATTTAACACCGTTCCATCCAACCTGTCGTCAGTGGGTCCAAATTTACACGGAAGCTGGACAGCAAACCGTTTGACCTTACGAGATTCTTGTTTCATCGATTCTCTCGCGATTTGATGCAGGTTCATTCCCCTGACTTCCCGAATACGACCGGGGAAATCTCATTTCCAACAATCATAGCTGGTACCCTAGTGATGATGCCAAATCCTGTCAAGCAGACCTGATCATTTCTCTGTACGAAACGGTACAACTCTCTCGACGAAAATTGTTGTACCTAAGTGCGAAAAATGGGCGAAACCGAAGGCCATGGCCATTCTACCCCCTGTGAAAAGTCAATGAGTTAGGAGGAGTAACCACCCTCCATCAAGAGGCACGCCCCTTGCTCAATCTGGAGGCGCCATGAGGAAGAACATGCCAATCTTGAGCCGAGCCAAGTCAGAGGAGGGCGGTTTTACCCTCGTAGAAATCGCCATCGTCGGGGCTATTATCAGTGTCGCCGCTGCACTGTCTGTCCCGAACTTTCTACAGATGTACGCAAAGCATGAGCTGTATCAGTCCACCACAAGCCTCTACAACCGATTGATTCTTGCCCGTTCCTCAGCGATCAGTCGAAATGCCATGATCGCCGCCACACCGACCAGTGCTCCCATGGGACTCGACACGGTTGCGTTTACCGCTCCGCTGGGTCCGGAAACTCTACCGGAAAAAATCAGATTCATAACACCGCTTCCTGTAACTCCACTGGGCTTTACGCCTCGAGGGTTGAGCACCACGCCTCTTGCGACACAGACCATTCAGTTGCGGAGCACGCGAGATCCGAATCTGATCTATTCGATCTCGCTGATGCCGTCGGGGAAGGTGACATGGTGTCGGCAGGCCATCAATCCATGCGTCGTCAATGAACGGTCATGAGCAAGAAGGTGAATGGATCATGAAGCTACGCAATGAAAAGGGATTTACATTGGCAGAGGTGATGATCTCTGCTGCCATTCTAGGCGTGGGAGTCATGGGCATGGCTGCCATGCAGGGGGTGTCTTTCTCGAAGAATGTCGACGCGAACGATTTGTCGATCGTCACCAATGTTGCCGCCGACATGATGGAAAGAATTCAAAGTAATCGGCAGTTGTCCTGGGCATACAACAATATAGATACCACTGGACCAGGAAATTGTCTGGCCGGAGGGATTCCTGCACCACCTCCAGGAGGGGTTTTTAAAACAGCCCCGCTGTTGCCGCCAGCGACACGCGCTATTCAGGGCGACTGTACGCAGTGGCGTACATTGGTTCTGGCGACAAACTTATCGAATGTGCAGGGGACGGTGCAAGCGACTCCGGTGCTTCCACTCAGGCCTGATTCCAATGCTGTGCAAGTCACAGTACGCCTTCAGTGGAATGATCGTGGAGCGGGACAACGGGCACGGGCGGTAGCATTTCAAACATTGATTGAGCCGGAATAGGGTCCAGCACGTGACAACGGGACCATGTGGGGTAGGGGGCGCCCAATGAGACCATCGCTGAAATTACGGAGCTGTAGCCAGAAGGGCTTTACATTAGTAGAAATCATGGTGGCCACCATGATGACTGCCGCCATCGTTGCGGCAGGGTTTGGAGCGCTTGTGGTCAGTCAGAAGACCACGCGCATTACGGGACAGGTTGGAAATACACAAGCGGCAGCCAGAAATGCATTGGATATGATCACGGCCGACCTAAAGCTGGCCGGGTTTGGGATGCGTGGCCTGACCACCACGGTAGGAGGATGTCACATCAATGGCACTCCGTCCGCCCTCGTGCCAGGCGATAACAATCCGCTTGGGGCAGATATAGGGCCGGATACCATCTCCATGGTTGTGCCGATGACCAATTCCATCGTTGCGGTCGGACCGCTATGGCAGGTTTTTGTGCCGGGGGCTCCTGGGACTATTGGAGGGCTCCAAACTCCGATCACGAATATCCCGATGCCGGCCAATGCGACGACGGCCATGGGGACTGCCATTCCAGGTGGTGGGGCGGCTTTGCTTGGCATGCCGGTTTCAATCGGGGGTATGGCAGGTTCGACCATACAGGCCGTCAGTCCTGGAGGGTTGACCTTGAATCCAGCCATTCCTGCCCCTGCGGCGTTTGGTACAGGAACGCAGGTGTATTTGCTGCAATGCATCACCTACCAAGTGATTCCTCCTCCCGATAACCTTAACCTATGCCAAGGAAACGCCCCTTGTCTAGTTCGTGGGGCTGTCCCAGCGGTGCTCGTTGGGCCTGGGGGTCCTCCCAATTGCAATCAGGTAAATTCGGGATGCATTCCAATCATGGACGGAGTTGAGGATCTACAATTGGCTTATGCGTGCGATGGTTGCGACCCACGTATCAATGGCGGAATGCCCGATTTGCAGCCGGACGACCTCAATCTGTCAAACCAGTTCGATCAAGCGGATTTCATCACAGATCGTAATTGGTTTGGTACAGCCGGTCCATACGGCGGTTTTATGACCCCAAGAACCATTCGGTTGGTGCAGGTGAACATCGTAGCCCGTCAGACCAGAGCCGATCAAGGAATGGGAGAAGGTCAAGCAACACCTGTGCACACAACGACCTTTCCCATCATTAGCGATCACAACCATGCGACCGGGCTCTTTGCGCTGGGGGACACGGCGTCTCCGGCCCAGCAGTCAGCTTATTTTCAGTTTCGTCGCCGAATTTTGACTCGGACAATCGAACTTCGCAACCAGAGGTTTTAACATGAGAATTTCCTCCGCAACTCCAGTGGAAAGCGGGCTGGTCGGAAACGAGCGTGGCACGTCATTTATGACGGTCATGTTACTAATCCTGATTATTGGGGCCCTCGGGGTGGCTGCGCTCACGATGACAGGAATGGAAAATTCCATGGCTGGGGCAGTGCGTATGGTCGAGGAAGGAACGGACGCGGCGGAAGCTTGTGTAGGGACGGCAGTTCGCGCGATTCGAATGACGCTTGATGATGCCGAGATGGATGACACGGCTGCTGTGCTCCTTGCGCCTCAGGGACCAGTGCCTGCTTCAAACAAGGCGGTGTTCAGGCAAGAAATTAACGGAACGCTTCGAAACCATTCCGATATTGCCGTGGGGGCTGGAAACGCGCCCAATCTTGTGATGAACGTCAACGGGTATGTGGTCAATGGCGACATTGACTTTCTCTATTCCAAACAACGGGCTGGGTGCAATTTTGCTGACCAGGAGACGCCATGTCGCGATGTGTATTATCGCGTGGATTGCCTCGCTGCGAATGCGGCGACCGGTGCCACGAGCCGTGTCATCGCCACTTTCGATTGTTTGGATAACACCGGCGAAGGCTGCATGAAGAGGAGTTTTAACGGGATGTGATGAGAGGTCTTAATGATGAAGACTACGTCAGCCGGATATATCTCAACAAAGCCTAAGGGCAATAGAGTGCAAATATCTACCATGATCAGTGTGAGCATGTTTTGCGTAGCAATGAGCGGGGTGTGTGGAAATTCGCAGTTGGCTCATGCGCTCGATCCGATTCCCGCGCATATCCTGAATGGGTTACAGGCCGGCGTCGTGACATCGGTCGAGCAACAGTCCATCAACATCAGCGGGAAAATGTATACGGTAGATCATGAGATCCAAATTCGCGACCAGGAAGATAATGTTCTGCAGCCTGAGGTCGTCCAAATAGGCCATGAAGTAAAGTTTCATCTCAAAAAAGGCGAGAGCAACA
The DNA here is from genome assembly GCA_902500745.1 of uncultured Nitrospira sp. Classification (GTDB taxonomy): domain Bacteria; phylum Nitrospirota; class Nitrospiria; order Nitrospirales; family Nitrospiraceae; genus Nitrospira_D. The sequence goes on along the minus strand of CABVRS010000033.1, from coordinate 10,049 downwards.
AGATCGATTTTATGATCGTGTATATGCCGCAATAGTACAGACGTAATGTGCGTGAGCCGCGGTGAGCTAGCGTAGAGGAGGTAGGGACCATGAATAGCAAGACCGATACCCTTCGCGGAGTACTTGGGATCACATCCGCGGCGAGCTTGGCGTGGGCACTGACGGCATCAGCTCAGACCATGGACCAATACACCTCCGCCCCGCCGTTCGTCTCGGATCAAGTGGCGCCAAACATCATCGTGCTCATGGACAATTCGGGGAGTATGAGCAACCGGGCCTGCGAGTCGACGAGCTGCGGGACATTGCCCGATGGTACCCCGTCGACGACTATCTCCTTTACGGCCACGACGCGCTATTCAGGATTCGCCGATCCCATGCGCTGTTATGTGTGGGATGCGACTGATAATCGGTTCGAGCTTGGGACCGGAGCCAAAATCGCTCTGAACACGCCTTGTCCCAATACAGAATATGACGGCAATTTCGTCAATTGGGCCACCTTCCGACGGTTCGATGCAGTCAAGAAAGCGATGAACGGGGGGCAATGCCAAAACGGATTTAACCCAACACGAAATGCTGATTCGACGTGCAAACCCTACGGAACACCGTTGTTGCCCACGGTGAGATCTCAGCGAACCGGCGTCAATAGCGAATACACTGCGCCTGTACCCAAGCTCAATGGTAGCGGTACCAACGCAGATCTCACGTACGAAGGGCGTATTCCGGCTGCAACATATCCAGGAACTCCTAACAACATCTACATCGTGATCGAAGACGATGGAGACATGTGTATCAATGAAGATCCTGGAACGAGTTGTCCTGATGGGGACGGTTTCAATGAAACCGAGCTCAATGAAATCGCCTTTGCCATGTATAGCGAACCGACTGGTGTCATTCAGCAAATTGGTCCGCAGGCACGATTTGCGCTGGCGGTGTTCAATAACAGTGGAACGAACAACGGACTTCGCGTGTTGACCGGCGCGGGAAGCCGCCAGTCGATCGATTTCAACGCCACAACAGTTGAGACGTTCAGTACCAATACGGCGGCGATGGTGGACGCAGTCGACGAAACGTTCCCTGCCACCTGGACGCCACTGGCTGAATCACTTTATGAAGTGGCTCGGTATGTCGCACAGATCAACTCGGCATTTTATACAACCCAATATGTCTATCCGATCGCATTCTCCGGTGGAACGTCGAACGGAGTTTCGTTTGGGAGCTCAGGAGTGGGGGGGATCGGCGGAGCAGAGATCTCAGCCCTTACAGCTCCAGAGGTTTGCCCGCCTGGGTATATCAATAATGCGTGTGGGCGCGATCCATACTTCTACGGCAGTAACCATACTCCCGCCTGGGCGAGCACTTCGACACAGGTCCGTTGCTGCAAGACATTTGTGATGGTGTTTACGGACGGTGAGCCGACCCAGGACCTGGGCGTTCCTGCCAGTATCAACCAATATGCCAATGCCAATGCCCAACCATACGCCGGAACCTATTGTGTTGGAAATCGTGGTGTGCCGTTTGTTGATCCACCCGGAGCGACCTGCAACAACGATCCGGCAACGCCCAACAACGTGCTTCTGAAACAACACCGAACGGATTATGCCAGCAGCGGAACCCATCACTTGGATGATGTGGCCTACTGGTCGCACATCAACGATCTTCGTCCGTGCAACGGAACTGCGGACGGAACAATCCCTGTGTTAGGGGTCTCAGGCCATTGCCTCCAAGGGCTCCAGAACCTCACCGTCTATACCTTCTATGCCTTCGGCAATATCTCCGGCCGAGAAATCCTGATGCATGCGGCGCAGTTGGGTGGCTTTGAGGACACGAATGGTAACAATCTTCCCGATCTCACCAGCGAATGGGACAAGGTGAACAACCGCACCGGCGCCTCAGGTGCCGATGGGATTCCCGATACCTATTTCGAATCCTCGAACGTCGATGACCTTCAGGAAAGGTTGCTGGCTTCGCTGACTGCTATTTTACGAAAGAGCGCATCAGGAACGTCCATCTCGGTCTTGGCAACCTCGTCGACTGGTGAGGGTTCGATCTATCAAGCCTATTTCTTTACTAGTGACGTCGGTCAAGGTGGAGCGAACGTCAAGTGGACGGGCTACACCCACGCACTTTTTATTGATGGGTTCGGTAATTTTAGAGAGGATACGGATCAAGACGGCAAGCTGACGTACGATCAAGACTTGATTGTGACGACACGGTACGACAATGTTCCTACGAGTCCGACCTATCAGAAAGTCCTCGTCGATAAGTTTGTGGATGCCAACGCAGACGGAGTGGCTGATAGTACGACACCGATGTTCACCGGCGATCTTAAATCGATTAAACCCATCTGGGAAGCGGGTAAAGAACTCGCCAACTCGACGTCAGCCTCCCGCAAGGTACTCACATGGGTCGACGTTGATAACGATGGGATTGTCGACCCCACAGAACAGATGGAGTTTAGTGCGGCTAACTGCGCGGCTCTTCGAGACTATCTGCGGTATGCAGGGGATACCTGCGGCGGAAGTACGAACGCCACAAATTTAATCAACTTCATTCGTGGGGATGAAATCGCCGGGTTACGGACGAGGATGCTGGAGGTCCCGGTCGGAAGCGGAAACTACAAGGTCTGGAAACTGGGTGACCCCATTCACTCGACTCCGACGGTGGTGGGCGCCCCTAAGGCGCGCTACGATCTGGCGTTCGGAGATACCACGTACACGGCCTTTTACGCTAAATATCGAACCAGGCGTCAGGTTGTGTATGTCGGCGCGAATGACGGCATGCTCCACGCGTTCAACGGAGGCTATTACCATAAGGGCGACGATCCTACGACGGCGGCTGCCGTGGAGCATGGTTGGTACACCAAGAATCCAACAGATAATTCAAGCGGCGCGAACCTTGGCTCAGAACTCTGGTCATTCATTCCGCAGGAATTGCTGCCGCATCTTCAGTGGCTTGCCAAGACAGACTACACGCATGTCTACTACGTCGATCTGAAACCGACGATCACGGAAGCTCGGATCTTTACGCCGGATGCCGATCATCCTGGCGGTTGGGGAACCGTGTTAATCGGTGGATTTCGGATGGGTGGCAGCTGTGGAAACTGTGCTGTAGGTTCGGGTGCCCCTGCGATGACCGCCACGATCGGGGGAGTGTCGCGAACATTCTATAGCGCCTACTTTGCGTTGGATATCACGAACCCTGAGGTTGATCCGAAATTGCTATGGACGTTTAGCGACAGCGGACTCGGGCTGACCACCAGCTATCCCGCTGTGGCGCGTATGAATCCGAAGACTGATAGTCCCATCGATCCGACCAATGAGAAGTGGTTTGTCCTGTTCGGGTCGGGACCGAATGGATACCAGGCGGATCTCACTGCTGCGTCATCCCAAACCGCAAAACTTTACACCGTGGACCTGAAGAACGGACCCAAGATAGCAGCCGGCGGAAGTTTGACGACCATGCCGATCGGTTCCTGGCAGTCATTCATGGGACATGTGGTCGCAGTCGATAAGGATTCGGACTGGAGGACGGACGTGGCCTATTCGGTCCGGACGATCCGTGACGGTGATGGATTGCCATGGCGAGGAAAACTCTATCGTCTCACAATGGGTTGTGCCACTGCACCCTGCAGTCCTACGAACTGGGGTATCGCCAGCGGAGCTAACCGGACTCCGACGGAAGTGATTGATACCTTCAGCGACGCAACTCTTGGTCCCAATGTCGAGGTCGGACCCTCGGTCTCGGCTCCAGCCGTGACCTTAGACGATACCGACAAGATATGGGTCTTTTTTGGAACAGGTCGATATTTCAGCAACACGGACAAGGTGGATAACAACCTTCAGCGTTTGTTTGGAATCAAAGATTCTGTGATGAATGCGTTGTGTAATGAGAGTTCGACGGTGAGTTGTCATGATAATGATCTAGTGGATGTCACAAATGCCGTGATTTGTATCGTCTGTAGCGGCAGTACCAATCAGGTGACCGATCCGACCAACCCTGGTGTCACCAGCTTTAACGGAACCGGGACCACGTCGATGATCGGTTTAGTTGCTTCGAAAGATGGATGGCGCGTCACAATGCCCGGGCCTGTGAGCATCACCGATCCCGTGACGCTCGTGACGACCAATTATGCTGCCGAACGTTCCGTGGTCAATCCGACTCTGGTGGCAGGAACGATTTTCTTTCCAACCTTTGCCCCGACGAACGACTTCTGTGCGTCTGATGGAGCGAGTTATTTGTATGCGCTGTTCTACAAGACCGGAACGGCGTCAACGGCTCCTGTTATCGGCACGACAACCTCGGGGAGCAATACCAACGTCAATGCCAAGACCTCTTTAGGGACTGGGCTTGCATCAAGCGGGACCATCCATTGCGGTCAAGGCTGCAGCTATAACGTACAGATGTCTACCGGAGCGTTTACGCAGGGTGATGTGAGTCTTGAGGGTAATTACAGCCGCTATGTGAATTGGGTCCATCAGCGAGATTAGGAATTCCGGTAGGTGATATTGAGGGAATAGAACTGAGAGTTCATGAAGGGTATGTCGAGTCGTACGCGCAACGCTGTGAAGAGTGGGCTGCTGATAGCAGCGATGGCCCTGGGTAGTGCTTGTACCGGCGGCGAAGTGAGTGAGGCGACCGCGCCAGCTACTCGGACTTCAGGCAATCGACCGCCGGTTGTAACAACGGCTGTGATCATTAATACTCCCCTTTCCCAAGCTGCGCCTGCTGCCGTGCAAATTCAGTCAGAAGATCCAGAGCGGCAAGCAGTCTCCTTTCAGTATCAGTGGTATGTGGATAGCGCACCTATCGCAGGTCAAACGAATGCGACATTGCCGCCAGAATTCTACAAGCGTGGACAGACGGTGTTTGTGGAGATCATTCCAACAGATGGTACAAACAAAGGTCAGCCATATCGAACAGCAAGTGTTGTCGTTGAGAATACCTCGCCAAGAGTAACGGCGGTGTCACTTGGTCCTCAAGTGGCGCGGGCTGGGGACCGACTCGACGCTCAAGTTGAGGCGAGTGATCCGGAGCATGACCGTGTCGACCTCAGCTATAAGTGGTATCGCAACGACTCTCTTGTCAAAGAGGGAGAAGATGCTTTTCTCGATACAACCAGCTTCGCCGCGCCTGATCGAATCACGGTTGAAGTGAGAGCGAGTGATCCTGCTGGCGCTTCACATTCTTTAAAGTCTGAACCGCTCACGCTAGGGAATAGTGGTCCAAGGATTGTATCAACTCCTCCTACCACGGCTGTTCAGGACCGGTTTGATTACTCGGTACATGCGCTTGATCCGGACGGCGATCAATTGATCTATCAGTTGGAGATGGCGCCTCCCGGTATGGCCATCAGTTCAGAATCAGGTCATATTGGGTGGCAGATTCCGGCAGGTCAACAGGGAACATTTCATGTCAAAGTTGTCGCAAAAGACGGGCATGGTGGTATAGCCACACAGGAATTCGATTTAACGCTGACCGGGAACTCCTCTCGTCGATCGCCAGGAGCCTAAAGGCTCCACCAAGATATTGCACCTGCTTGTTTGGGCTTTTACCCCTCTGCTAGAATATGCAAAACAGATGTAGGAGGGAGACCAACTAGCGCTCGTGCGTAAGCTCAAACTACGAGAGGGCACCAACACTGCCGCTCTATTCGGTCATCATGACCGGCATCTCAAGTTGATTGAAGACGAATTGGGTGTACGGCTGTCTGCACGTGGCGAAGAGCTTACTTTAGACGGCCTTCCGGACGCTGTTCGTCAAGCCGAACGAATTCTCCTCGAGCTTGCCTCCCTCACCAACGAGGGGATTACCCTTCAAGCCGACGATGTGACTCACGCGCTGGGCGCATTGCGCCGAACCCCCGAAGCCTCGCTCAGAGACGTGCTTGATAAGTCAGCCATGGTGGTTACGAAAAAGCGCTTCATCGGTCCCAAATCCCCGACGCAAAAGTCGTACATTGAAGCGATCGAGCAACACGACATTGTCATTGCCATCGGACCGGCTGGCACTGGGAAAACGTATTTAGCCATGGCTATGGCGGTGAGTGCGCTGATCAATAAAGAGGTGAGCCGAATCATTCTTGCCAGACCCGCGGTCGAAGCAGGTGAGAAGCTAGGCTTTCTGCCCGGTGACATCTACGAAAAGGTCAATCCATATCTACGGCCGCTTTATGACGCATTGTTTGACATGATGGACATGGAACGGGCCAATCGCTTGATTGAAAGAGGCGATATTGAGATTGCACCTCTGGCATTCATGCGTGGGAGAACGTTGAACGATTCTTTTGTCATCCTCGATGAGGCACAAAATGCGACGGCTGAACAGATGAAAATGTTCCTGACTCGGCTGGGATTTCATTCCAAGGTCATTGTCACCGGCGATATTACACAGGTAGATCTTCCGAATGACCGCGTGTCTGGTCTCATACAAGTCAAAGACATTCTTCGGGATATTGAGGGCATTGCCTTTGTCTACTTCGATGAAAAAGATGTCGTGAGGCATCGACTCGTTCAAGACATCATCAAGGCCTACGATCGCCATGAGGCGGTTAGTGAGCCACTCTCGTCTCCGCAGCGGCAAGCCTCGATCGCACGCAAATCGACCACCGGTGGTTCACCGCCTGTCGGCCATGCAGGGCGTTCTCGTTAAATGATCGTATATCTCCGGGTGAGCCTTGCGCGGTACACCGTCCGGCAACGTTCCTTTATCCATCTGGCACAACGCATCTTGAATGCTGTCGGGGAGGCACAGTCAGAATTGAGCCTGGAATTGGTAGGAGACGCACGGATACGCCGATTGAATCGCGAGTATCGTCTGCAGGATCGAGTAACAGATGTGTTGGCCTTCCCAATGCAGGAGGCCGTCGCACCTCAGGTCAGAACTCCTACGACGAACATGCTGGGGGACGTGGTCATTTCATTGCCGACTGCGATTCGCCAAGCTGAGAAAGCGGGGCGACCGATAGATGTTGAGCTGACGACACTGCTGGTTCATGGCGTACTTCATCTCTGTGGGTACGATCATGAACGGAGTCCACGAGAAGCGGCGCGAATGTCGCATCGGGAACAGCAAGTCCTTCAAACGATTTCTCCGACGCCGCAATTGATCATTTGTTCGCCCCAACGCCAAAGGAAGGTTTCTTGACGATGGGATGGTTTCAACGACTCAGTGAGGGACTTGGCAAAACGCGCGGTGTGATGCAGCAGTCCTTGGATCGATTTCTTGGACGCACGCCGGACCAAGCGCTACTGGAAGAGCTGGAAGCGTCGTTACTCGCTGCTGATCTTGGGGCTCGGGTTGTTGATCGCTTAATCAAGCAGGTGAGCGAAGACACGCGAGGGGTTGATGCGAAAACTACGGAGGGGCTTCGGAGCGTTCTCAGTCAGTCGCTCTACGGCATACTCAAAACCGTATCCTGCCCGACTCTTGATCAGCTGGTAAGCGAAGGTCCCAAACCATTTGTTGTCCTGGTCATCGGAGTCAACGGTGTCGGAAAAACAACGACTATTGCCAAGATTGCACAGCGGATGACACAGGCTGGCCGTCGATCGTTGCTGGTTGCCGGAGACACATTTCGGGCGGCTGCGATTGATCAACTCCAAGTGTGGGGAGATCGAATTGGCGCAGAAGTTATCCGTCAACGTCACGGAGCCGATCCGGCCGCCGTTGCCTTTGATGGGATTGTTGCGGCCACGGCAAGAAAGGCGGATGTGGTGCTGATCGACACGGCCGGACGATTGCACACCAAATCAAATCTGATGGATGAACTACGGAAAGTGAAACGGGTGATCGGTCAGGAATTGCCTGGAGCGCCGCATGAGGTGTTGTTGGTTTTGGATGCCACCCTCGGACAAAACGCGCTAGGGCAGGCCCGACAGTTTCACGAGACGATGGGAATCACAGGACTCGCTCTGACGAAACTAGATGGGACTGCTCGGGGCGGTATTGTCGTTGCCATTGCGGATGAACTAAAACTTCCGATCCGGTTAATCGGTGTAGGGGAGGCAGCCGATGACCTGCAGGACTTTAATGCCGAAGCATTCGTCGCGGCGTTGTTCGGCCAGACAGCCTCTTCACTGTAAACCACGCATTGTCTTCTCTTATCTCCCACCACGTGCTATCTTTTTCTGAAGGCAAGCTCTGCGTCTCCACTGAGTAGGATGTGTAGCGATGATCAAACTCTTGATCGTAGACGACGACCAGATGAATTGCGATCTATTGCAGAATGTGTTTACCAGGCAGGGGTATCAGGTCATGACGGCGACCAGCGGGCGAGAAGGACTTGATCTCTTTCGTGCCTCCAGCCCTCGAGTCACCCTGTTGGATCTTCGAATGCCGGAGATGGATGGACTTACCGTCTTGAAGGAAATTCGAGCCATCGACCCCCATGCGCCCGTGATCATCCTGGGAGGGGGAGCAACTGAAATACAGGAGAATCAGGCACGAGCCATACGGGCGACCGATTTCATCAGAAAAGGGTTGTCACTGGACGTCCTGGTTGAGGCTGTGAATCGGATTACACAGTTATCGGCACAGCCAGCGGCCACTCAGTCGTTTTCAGGAAACGGGGAGCCGATTCAGCAGCTTGACGAGTCGATCTTAGTGGTTGATGACGAACCTCTTGTGTGTGATCTCCTTGTCAAATTCTTAAGCCTTCGAGGGTATCGAGCGATCGGGGTCAAAGATGGACAAGCGGCGCTTCAAATCATCGACGATCGCCCACCTGATGCAATTTTGCTTGACCTGATTATGCCAGGTATGGCGGGACTCGATGTGCTACGAGCTCTGCGCGAGAAAGAATATCCTGGCGGGATCATCATCATGACCGGGAGTCAAAGCGAGGAGTTGCTCGATGAAGCCTGGGCATTAGGGCCCCAAGAAATTTTGATGAAGCCGGTTGATCTGGATCGTCTTTTGACGGCAATCCAGCTTGTACTCGTCTGCCGCGAGTGTTAAAAGTTTCCTGATGCGTATCAGGAAACGGGTCTTCCGGCAGTACTTTCTCGGACTTCTCCTCGTTATCGTCCTCCCAGCAGAGGGCCATTCAACCCCGCTACAGAATAACGATGTTCTTTCGGTCCACCACAACATTTCAGCCACTCTGATTCCGACGACACACGAGCTGGCGGCAACGGACCAGATCGACCTGGAAGTGAGTGCGCAGGTGAAGTCCCTCACGTTCACGCTTGCGCAGACATTGCGAGTTGAATCGATCTTGCTTGGGCAAGGGAGTGCAAGCCAGATTGCTTCCTTCACCACGATCCAACTTCCTGATTCTTTCGCGCAGCATATCGTCGTGATGCTTCCCGAAGAGCATGGCCGCCAAGTGACGTTGGTCTGGGTCTATCATGGGCCAATCAATGATCCGCCGAAGGAACCCCGTCACTTGCGGTTCGTCACACCCAGTGAAACGGCGGGACATATCGGCCTGGAGGGTGTGTATTTGAGTGGTGAAAGCCAATGGTATCCAGATGTCGAGGAGGCCTTCAGTACCTATCGGGTGACGACTCACATTCCAGCAGGGTGGACGGTAGTGGGATCGGGGCAAAAGGTTGCCGAGAGCTTCAGCGCTGGAATGGCATCCTCAACGTGGCTCGTTCAGGAGCGGTCCGAAGCATTCACGCTCGTGGCCAACAAGTTTATGACGAAATCAAGGGAATGGAAAACATCGACGACGGGGCAGCGGATTGAAATTCAGACCCATTTTTTGCCGGACAATGCGGGCCTGGCAGATGAATATCTCGATGCGACCGCACAATACCTCGATGCGTATGTTCAGATATTGGGAGCCTATCCCTTTGAGAAATTTGCGGTGGTGGAGAATTTTTTCGCGAGTGGCCTCGGCATGCCGTCATTTACCCTCCTGGGTAGTGGCAGCATCAAGCGACACTATACACAACCGTATGCGTTAGGCCACGAAATCGTGCATTCGTGGATCGGAAATTCGGTGTTCAATCGTGATGGCCAGGGCAACTGGGTGGAAGGATTGACGACCTACTTAGCCAACTATTACTGGCATGAATTGGCCCAGGATGATCGCCAAGCTTTGG
>CABVRS010000032.1:3047-24951 GCA_902500745.1 uncultured Nitrospira sp. | reverse complement strand
CATCATCGGTAATCGTCACGGTGAAGCTGTCCGTCCCATTCCAGTCCGCCGTCGGGGTATAGCTCCACAGGCCCGTCGCCGGATCGATGCTCGCCGTCCCCTGCGTCGCCGCCCCCGTCACGCTAAACACCGTGCCGTCGCTCAACCCCTCGGCATCCGTCGCCGTCAGGGTGCCCGTGATGGTTGTGTCTTCAGTGCCGCTCCCGCTCGTCCCCCCCGTCACCACCGTCGCATCGTTCACCGCATTAACCGTCACGGTCACCGTCGCCGTCTCGGTGACGCCCCCGCTCGTGATGGTGTAGGTAAAGCTGTCGGTGCCATTGAAATTGGCGTTCGGCGTGTAGGTCACGGTCCCGTCGGCCAGAAACGTCACGCTCCCGTTCGCCCCTTGCGTCACCCCCGTCAGCACCGGGGTGCCCTCAAAGCTATCCGCGGTGGCGCCATTCGTCCCCGTCAGCACGTTCGCACTGATCGCCGTGTCTTCGTTCGTGGTCAGGCTATCGTTGGTGAGATCCACCACCGGCGTCACGGTCACGCTGATGACTTGCGTCATACTGTTGCCCGCATCATCGGTAATCGTCACGGTGAAGCTGTCGCTGCCGTTGGAGTCGGCATTCGGCTGGTAGCTCCACAGGCCCGTCGCCGGATCGATGCTCGCCGTCCCCTGCGTCGCCGCCCCCGTCACGCTAAACACCGTGCCGTCGCTCAACCCCTCAGCATCCGTCGCCGTCAGGGTCCCCGTCACGGTCGTGTCTTCGGTGCCGCTCCCGCTCGTGCCCCCCGTCACCACGGTCGGATCATTCACCGCCGTCACCGTAAGCGTCACCGTATCCACGTCCGTCCCGCTGTTCATGTCCGTGCTCGTTACAGTCAGGGTATCGGCGCCGGTGTAATTGAGCGCGCCTTGATAGACGAGTGTGGCCAACGTCGCGTTGATGTCAGCTTGGCTGCCGGAGAGGGTCAGGGTATTCGTGCCATTGTTCCCTGCACTGATCGTCGCGCCTCCAGAGAGCGTGACGTTGAGCGTCCCGTTCAGCACCCCCAGTTGCACGGTGCTCAGATTGCCGTCGACGTCGTTGACGCTGATGCCGCTCAGCGCCAAGGGCGTGTCTTCCGCCACGCTCTGCGCCCCCGGCACGGCGTTCACCGGCGCGTCGTTCACGGCGGTCACATTGATGGTGAGCGTGTTTGGAGTCGTGTCATAGGCATTGTTGCTATCGCGTACGGAGAAGGTGAGGTTCGCATACCCCGTCCCGGTCGCGTTCGCCGCCGGGGTAAAGACCAGATTGCCAGCGGTGATATCGACCACCGTGATGACTTGCCCCGCCGTCACCGCTACGCCGGAGAGGGTCAAGGTCCCGGCTGCGGGCAGCGTGTCGATCCGCACGGCGCTCAGACTGTCGCCCGCATCCACGTCGCTAAATCCAAAGTTCGCCGTGGTCAAGGTATGAGCGGTATCTTCGTTGATCGTGACCGTCGCATCGGCCCCGGTCGGCGTCTCATTCACATTGGTCAGATTAATGGTAAACGTCTCGTCATACGTCAGCCCGCCGCTATCCGTCACCCGCACCGTGACGCTGTGGCTCGTCGCCGCCTCGTAGTCCAACAAGCTCCCATTGGCCACGGTGATCTGGCCTGTGCTGCTGTTGATGGCAAACCGTCCACCTGCGGTATCTGTGAGGGTGTATGCCTTGGTATCGCTAGTGTCCGGGTCCGTCCCGCTCACAGAACCCACTACAGTGCCGTTCGCCGCGTTCTCCGCGACGGTATTCGATGAGAGGGAGAGGTCCGTTGGCGCATCGTTCACCGGGGTCACGGCAATCTTGAACGTTGATTCTTCGAGACTTCCTCCAGCCCCATCATTGACCACAAACGCAAAACTATCCGAGTCGGTCTCGCTTCCGTCATGCTGGTATTCGATAATGCCACTGTCGATATCATCTTGCGTAAAGGTATCTTTTACGGATAGCGGTGTACCCTTGAGCAGGATCGTGCCGTTACTCGGTAACGAGGTGATTGTGTACAGAACTTGGCCAGTGCCGTTGTCGACATCCACGACTTCGAGATTCTTAGCCGAGAGAAAAATGGAAGCCCCCTCATCGACAGTGGCTCCTTCGTTGGTGCTTAGGATTGGCGCATCGTTCACGGCGGTCACATCGACGGTCAGGCTGTTCGGGCTCGTATCATAGGCGTTGCTGCTGTCGCGCACGGAAAAGGTTAGGCTCGTATAGCCCAAGCCCGTCGCATTAGCTGCAGGGGTGAAGCGCAAATTCCCGGCGGTGATGTCGGCCGCTGTGATGACCTGTCCCGCCGTCACCGCCACGCCCGAGAGGGTTAGGGTCCCGGCTCCGGGGAGGGTGTCGATGCGCACGGCACTGAAGCTATCGCCCGCATCCACGTCGCTAAATCCAAAGTTTGCCGTGGTCAAGGTATGAGCGGTATCTTCGTTGATCGTGACCGTCGCATCCACGCCCGTCGGGGCTTCATTTACATTGGTGAGATTAATCGTGAATGTCTCGTCATAGGTGAGCCCGCCTGCATCCGTCACCCGTACCGTAACGCTGTGGCTGGTCGCGCTCTCGTAATTGAGCAAGCTGCCATCGGCCACCGTGACCTGGCCCGTACTGCTGTCGATGGCAAAGCGGCCACCCGCCATATCCGTGAGGCTATATGTCTTCGTGTCGCCGCTATCAGGATCGGTGCCCGCCACGGTGCCGACCACCGTTCCACTTGCTGCGCTTTCCGCCACGGTATTAGCTGAGAGGCTGAGGTCCGTCGGGTTTTCGTTAGCGTTCGTGACGGTGACAGCAATATTTTGTGTATCGGTTCCGCCATTGCCGTCAGAGACTTGGACCGTCACGTCGTAGACGTTATCGCCGCTACTATCAGTTGGCGCTTCATAATTTGGTGCAGAAACAAAAGACAAAGCGCCACTGCTGCTATTGATGGTGAATTGTGCCGCGTCGGCACCTCCGGTGATTGAATAGCTCAACGTCTGTCCGGCATCCGAGTCGGTAGCGGCGATGGTAGTAACCATCGTGTTATTTTCGGCGACGCTGACCGAGGCCGTCGCGCCACCACCGTTACTGGTAATCGTCGGGGCAAACTCGTTCACATTCGTCAGATTAATCGTGAACGTTTCACTATAGGTGAGCCCACCGCTATCGGTGATACGGACAGTAATATTGTGGCTCGTGGCAGCTTCGTAGTCGAGGAGGCTCCCATTCGCTACAGTAATGACACCGGTGCTGCTGTTGATTGCAAACCGCCCACCCGCCGTATCGGTCAGGCTATACGTCTTCGTGTCGCTCGCATCGGGATCAGTTCCCGTCACCGTGCCGATGACGGTCCCGTTCGCTGCGTTCTCCGCCACAGTATTCGCCGACAACGCCAGGTCGGTCGGGGCATCATTGACGCCACTGACCCAGGCGGAAACATCATAGTTTGCACTGGTCCCACCGTCCCCGTCGGTAAGGGTAAAACGAATGGTGAAACCGCCCTCAATCGGAGAATCGGTGTTGATATCCTCATACGTGATGTTTCTTGCCAAGGCCGTCACCGCTGCCGGGGTAGCATTGGCATTGAACGTGACGACGAGATTATTTCCCCCGGCACCACCGGAATACGTCCCGATAGTAACGCCGCCATAGGTGACATTGCTGCCGCTCACCCCGATTTGCCCTGCGCCCGTGCCTTGGTTCCGAATACCGAACACATCCTCCGTGGGCTCTCCTCCGGACGGACTGCCGACAGTCAAAGTTCCTGTATCAAAATTGGCACTGTCCGAATCCACGACCAAGGCGTTCGCTCCTTGATCGATCACAACAGCTCCGGCACCTTCGGAATAACTCAAACTATCGCCGCCGAGATTGCTGATGGTCGGAGCGCTGTTCGTTGGCGTCTCGTAGCTGATCTGTACGTTATCCACATACAATCGTTCTCCGCCTCCTGTTGCCGTCACGACAAACTGAATTCGAGTATTCGCCGACATATAGCTGGAGAGGTCAAGACTCGCCGTGCCGCTGCCCGTGTTGGCCGCACTGGAGAAGGTGCCGCCGCTCAGCGTTTGGTAGTTTGTTCCTCCGTCTGTGGAGACTCGTACTTCGATGCGATCAGCACCCGTCAGACTATTGGTGTACGCGAATGTCAAGGTCGCACTGGTGGCACTGCTCAGATTCACTCCTCGGCTGATAGCGTTGCCAACGGTATCGGTATCAATTCGCAACTGTGACGAATTCACACGCACATCTCCGCCACTTGCCCCACCGCCGCTGGCATCTGTTTCCGACCAGCTTGTAGACCACGATTGCGTCCCGTTGTTGTTGCTGTAGGAAGTGCTTGAGAAGGTGTCTTTAACTGTCTCCGTCCCCAAGATCCCAGCCCAGTTCATCTGCGCGGTATCGGTCAAAGCCAAATCTGTTTCGATCGAACCAGCTTGCACCTCAAATTCCCAATCTCCGCCCAAATTAATGTGACCCGTCTGGTCGCTGCTGGCCGCCACATCGGCGCCGGTTAATTCGGCCAGCAGATTCACTGCATCGCCACCTTCCGCCCCTTCTCCAAAATTGCAGCCATAGACTAAGATGTCCGCCTGATCAGACAGCGTTCCTCGAATGGTCGCAAACTCATCGGCATATTCGGAAGACATCGATTCTGCGGTAAGCGTGCCGGTTCCCAGCTGTAACTCACCGGCACTGCCGTGAGAGATCAGATGGATGGCATCTACCCCACTGCGTCCGGCCAGCGATTCCGCAATCTGCTCCATCCCGTCACGTGTGCCGTCGAGCACGACGACTTCGACGTTCGGTCCCATTCCAGCGATCATCTGTTGATAGTCAGGCACCGTCGGATCGACGAAGGCAATTTCCGTCGTGGACTCGCCCGGAGTATAGGTCGCAATGGCTTGAAGTAATTCTTGCGACTCGCGCTGATCGGTTGTCTGGCCGCCATCGGTAGCGCCCGATGAGACGGCAGCCTCGGCCTGCTCCTGTGCCACCTGCTCGGACGCCACTTCGGAAGCCGTGGCCGCGGCCGCCGCATCGAACATGAGCCGTTGCTCAAGGGAGAGGAGCGAGTTCTTGAGTTTGGAGGCCGGTGGTAGGGTCTGCCCAGACTTGTCTTGTGCCTTCTTTTTTCTTCGATTGAACATGCCTAGACACCCCTGCTCCAGGAGATTTGAACTTCCCACGTCTTCATCGGTCATGTTGCGCGGGGGCTAAAGAGAGGCTCGACAATATACTTGGGCCATCCCGATCAGAGGGAGAAGGACGCACGAACCAACAGTAACGGAGAAGGACGCACCAGACTGACAACCGCAGGCTGCTAACTTAAAACCCACTTTCGCGAATCATCACGGCCACGATGCGGTCCCATACACGTGAGAGCAGGCTCTGGGGTTCGCTGGCGATATGGACGTGACCGGCCACCACTTGATCCAACATCTCCAGCGGGTCCAACACCTCGAGTTCCACCCGATACACGGATTGTTCCGCCCGGAGATGGCCCCGCGCGTCCTTGCGGACCGGCACATCTCCGCCATAGATCGACGCCACATACGGCATGGACACGTCCTGCTCATCCCATTCTCGGATTTCCGTGATGCGGGCCTGATACGCGGACCGCGTGAGATCGTTCGGGATGAACCGCGCCTCCTGGCCGACCGCCAGGTGCCTGATATCTTCCACCGGCACTAATCCCACCACGACCGCCTTCTGCGGATTGAGGAGATACGCCAGGGGAAGCTTCTCGTTGATCCACCGCCCCGGCGAGAGTGAGTCGGCACGTTCTGCCACGATGCCATTGATCGGCGATTTCAAGACGAGCTGACGTTGCTTCTCTGTTGAGCCATCCAACTCCGTCAGTTTGGCCTCCAGCGATTGGGCCAGCACCTGCCCCTGCGCTCGGTCATCAAGATTGCCGGCTTGGCGTTGGAGTCGCAAATCCAACAGCGCCACCTGCGTCTCCGCCACGGTGGTCTCTTTGGTCAACTTGGGATTTTCCAGGACCAGGAGCGTCTCGCCCTCCCGCACCGACTGACCTGGCTGCATGGCCACCGCCACAATCCGACCAGGCGATGGCGCATAGGCCGTGGCATAGACCTTCGCCTGGAACACACCCGGGATCGATACCCGACCGGCCCAGGGAAGACAGAGCAGCGCTAACAGTGCTCCCAACGCCACCGTGGTCACGGCAAACCGGCCCGTATGCGCGAATGCTTCCCGTCGTTCCCACCAAATCTTGAGTTCCCGCCAGATCGGTAAACCGATGAAGAAGATCATCTCGACCGCGAAGAGCACGATCCCCAACACCTTGAAGAAATAGTGGTAGACCATGACGGCGATCCCGGTGAACAGCACCAGGCGGTAGATCCAGATTGCCCAGGCATAGAGAACCATGGTGCGCCGAGTCGAGGCACTCACCTGCTCCGGCTGCGGGGCGCCTGGGGCAAAGAGCAGTTCCCGCACCCACCATTGGCCAAAGGCGAACGCCCGATCTTGCAGATTCGGAATCCCGAGTCCATCCGCGAGCAAATAGTACCCATCGAATCGCATCAAGGGATTCAGATTCACCGTAAGACTCATGATCCAACTGGTCGTCGCCACGATAAAGGCCGCACTACGGAGCACACCGTCCGGCAGAAACGCCCACAGCAACGTGGCCACGGCTGCCAACCCCAACTCTGCGATGACGCCAGCCGCCGCGATCCCTAGTCGTTTCCGCTTGGAACTCAGTCGGTAGGAGTCGCTGACATCGGAGTACAAGACCGGCATCAACACCATGAAGGCAATGCCGATCGTCGGCACACGGCACCCGAACCGCGTGGCCGTATAGGCATGTCCCAGCTCATGGACCACCTTCACCGAGCAGAGGACCACCCCGTAGGCCAACGCGCCGGACCAGGAGAAGAAATGGAGGAATGAGGAGATGAACGTGTCCCACTGTCGGCCCACAAGAAAGAGCCCGAGCAATCCCATGGCCCCGAACAACCAGCCGGCCGTAGCCGTATAGAATGGCGCCACAAGCGGTAACGTAGCCTGGAGAAACCTGTGCGGATGCACAAGCGGAATTTTCACAAAGAGATAATGGTGAAGGAGCCACTGCCACCAGGCCTGCTGGCGGGCAGCGGTTTGCTCGACATAGTCTTTCGTCTGCCCGCTGGCCGACTGTTCGGTGAGGTTGTTGGCATACAAGAACTTGACCAGATCTTCGATATCCTCGGCGGTCACATGGGACGTTGTGTCACGCGCGATTACTTGCACCAACTTCTCGATGGTCCCGCACTGCCACCGCTGCAACAACTGATAGACGTGCCATTCGATTTGGAAATACTTGTTTCGGATCGGGTCGATGATCGTCCAGGTCGGCACCCCTTCCGGTGTCGGCGCACTTCGAAGAAACTGCAGATTCTTTCTGAGTGGAGGAAGCTTCCGTTCCTTGGGCGTTGGGGAAGGAGGAGGACCAGCCATAGACTCACACACCCAGCAACTGGCGCAGCGCCGTCAAGGGGCGCCGGAACAACAGGAAGGCTAGAGGGCGTGACTCTCCGTAGACCTTGGCTGATCCCTGCCAGCCGATCCGCACTCGTGAGTCCGGCGCCGTTAATTCCGCCGTCACTCGGTACGCCAGTACATCCCCAGGCAAGACCTCCGCGTGGTAGCTTGTTCGACTCACCGTGGCTGGGAAGGATTCGAGTGACAAGGCATCGAAAAAGGCCACGGCCTCTGCTCCCTCCCTCAATAACAAGGCATCACTCACGGGCAAGTCGATTCGCAGCTCCACCTGCCGGGGATCGGCGATTTCCATGATTCGCTCTCCGACCACCACCGGTTTGCCCACCCAGTCGGCTTTGTCGGAATAGAGCACCAGTCCGGCCTTCGGAGCATGCACCTCGATCTGTTCCAGCATGTCCCGCGCATACGCGAGTTCCGTGGCTTTCAGTTGCACTTCCGCTTCCTTGAGCGGCACATCGGCCTTCCGTTGGCCATCAAGAAAACCAGCCTGGACGGCCTGAGTCTGCTCGGCCTGGGCGACGGCCAGTTGCCGTTCAGCGACCTGGAATTGATTGCGGATGTTGGTATCTTCGAAGCGGAATAGCGGCCTTCCCTGGTCCACCAGTGTATTCGGCGGAACCAGCACATCGGCGATGACTCCATCCATCGGAGCGCTGACCACCACCGGTTCTTTGGCTATGACTTTGACCGGAGCCATGGTGGAGATGGGAACCGGAATACAGAGCACGGTCACGATCGCTGCCGCGATGAGCCAGGCCGACGGCTTTTTCAATGTGACGGACCAGCTGCGCGTCCGTTTTGAGAGTGCCTTCCAGGCATAGGCGTAGCTGCCGGCTAACCGATGGACGATCGCCACATCGTTTTCCTGCCAAGGGAAGTCTCGCTCGAACCACCAGAAACCCAGCACCGTTTCATCGGGGTGCTTGAGCGGGCACCAAAACACATACCCTCGAATATATTCGCGCCATCCCTCCCGACAGGACTCCGGACAGGTCTCCTCCGTCAACGCCATCGGGGTGTCGCCATGCCCCGCTTGTGCAAGCGCCTGCCCCACCTGTTCGAGCCATCGAATGACGGGAGCATCTCGTTCAATGACGGCCACACTGGACGCACAGAGCACTCGACAATCCGTTGCCCCATTTTCCCCTGAACTCAGGAGATAGGCCTGCTCGTAAGGAATGAGCCGCCGGGTCTCGTTCACCGAGAGAAACTGTAATTCCTGAATTGTTTTGGCGGTACGGACTTGTCCCTCCAGATGGGTCAGCGCCGCCAAATGAATCAGCGTCGGAATCTGCTGGGCGGTTGGTTCGGCCGTCGTCGCCATCGTTACGGTTGTCCCACAAATTGCGCCGAGCCGCTCATGCCGCTGAGGACCTCTTTGGGCAGCGTCTCGAACACTCCGGTCACCTTGATCGTCTGACTCGCGGCGTCTACGTTCGCTCCAATTTCCTTCACGCGCGCGGCGTATCCCTGACGCGTCTCGTCCACGGTGAACGTAAACCGTGACTGTCGTTTGAGCCAGGCCAAGGAGGTGGACGGAAGAACCAGTTCGATCTCAAGACTGGAATCGTCCAATACGCTCAACAGCTTATCGTTCGGGAATACATTCTCGTGTTCATTGATCATGACACCCACGACACGCCCGGAAAACGGCGCCACCAGGTGGCATCCTCGAACATTAATCTCCGCCACTCGCATCGCAGCCGCAGCTTTCTTTGTTTCCGCTTCCGAGATTTCCAGATCGAGGGTACTGACGGCATTGAGCTTGGCCAGTTCCTTGTTATTTTGAACCGTCTTGCTCTTGCCTTCATGTTCAGCCGCAGCGGCAGCCAATTCAGCACGGTACTTGTCACAATCCAGTTGGACGAGCGTCGCTCCCTTCGCAAATCGCTGGCCTTCTTTATACGGAACATGATTGACACGTCCTTGAACTTGCGCATGCAGCACTGCCTGCGCGGCCGCCTTCACAATTCCGCGCGCAACACTAGGATCAGGTCGCATGGCATGAGCGGGCCGGTCGGTTGCAGGCCAACCACTCAGAGGAGCACTCACCGCCATGATGGCGAGTATGGGCACCGTCACATTAACGCGCCACAGCTGTCGCATGGACGACTGGTCTCCTTTCTACGTCCGACATCGCAGACTCACTGAGGTCCCAAAGTTTCTTGAGTGAATCAGCCAGTTGAGCAAGGTTTTGCTCACCCATGCTGACGGGAACGGCATCTTCTCCAAGAGAGGCCCTCAACGTCGCATAGGCGGTTTCCACTCCCGAACGGGCGGCATCCAGTCGCACGTCGGCGACAACATCATTGACACGTTCTCGAATGAGCGTGAGATCAGTTGTCCGGCGTGCCAGCCACAAATTCTTCGTCTGATCCACGATCGCGGTTTGTGTCTCATGATAGTTCAAGGCATCTTCGTACTCTTGTTTGGCATGAACAAACTGCACGGCGCCGACATGCACCTCGGTCAGGATGGAGAGGGTCAAGGCCAAACTCTGTGCTTCCAACACTTGTCCGTGCGCATCAATCGCCTTGAGCTTGGCTGGGGTGCGAAATACCGAGAGGAGGTTCCAGCTCACCTGAGCGGCGTAGGCGAGCCAGTTCTGATAGAGCAGAAAGCTGTTGCTGTTATAGTATCCGCCGAGTGAAATCTTCAGGCTTGGGAATAGCTCTAAAAAGACAGCCCTCGCTTCCTTGGCATTGATCCGCTTCTGATAGTCGATGGTGCGAAGCTCCGGCCTCAGCAAGAGCGCTTGTTCTTCCATCTTCTGACTGTCCAAGTTGACGGTCGGCACCGACGTCACTCTGGGTGGCATCACAAGATCGAACGGGGTTCCAGGTGGGAGCCCCATCAACGACGCCAGCTGAGTTTTTGCAGGGCTGAACTCCCGAACCAGCCGTCGAACCTCTCGTTGCATATTGAGTAGATCTCGTCGGTAATTGAGCGGCGTCAGCGGCGATTGAAGTTTTCTCTCGGTGATCTGTTGCGCACTATCGAGCGCCTTGATGACCGACTGCTCCAAGAACTGGACGCGCTGAAGAATCCGTTCGGCACTGACGGCCCGCCAGTACGCACCTCGCACCTCCTGGACGAGCCGAACCGCGATACGTCGCTTTTCCTCTTCCGCTATCATCACATTGTCGGCTGCCTGTTGTGCCCGCACAAACGAGAGACCAAAATCGAGCACATCCCAACTTAACGCTAGGTTGCCGGTCGTAACGTTCTTTTCAGACGAGGTAAACGGCTCTACTGCTTGGCGTCCAGTCACAAGCGAGCGCCCGACACCGCCGCTGAAGTTGTTCCGGCCGTCGTATCCTGCATTCGCCGATACTTGCGGCAGCAGGGTGTAGTTCGCCACGTTAAGTTGCTGGTGAGCGAGTTGCGCTTGCATGGTCTTTACTCTCGCATCCAAGTTGTATTTCAACGCACGCGCCACTGCCTCATACAAGTCGATTGGTCCAGAAATCGGTTCACCTACGGACAATATGGCTTGATAATCCTTCACAACCCGGGCACGCACGTCTTGCTGGTCTAACGCATGTGGCTTAATGAGACACCCATTCAACGTGAACAGAACCACCGAAATGAAGGTCGTTCGGAGCACCGTGCGTGTCACTTGCTGAGCAAACATGAAGATAGTGCTTGACGTCACCGTCGATCCCGTGGCCTCCACAAGAAAGTTTTCCAGTGACGCTATCGGCTGAACTAAGGAGGAACTTGACCGAACCGAACAGAATGGGCCTGAACTATGCCTACCTACTAAGAAAATGGTTCTGGCTGCACATCTCAACTGATAGAGCGACTTTTTGTTGCGTTTCAGGAGGAGTACGAATTTCTGTAACTTCCTGGCCTCATGCTAGGGACAGCCCCACGTAGCCTCGATCTCAACGGTCCATAGATCCCTTCTTTCGTGTTACCCCATCCGTGCTCTAACCGACCGCACACTCATCAGCTATCTTTCCAACAGCGAGCACGAATCCTACAACCTGCAACCCGGGAGAAATCATATGAGTTGTTCACGCTGCCAGGGTCTCATGGTCAGGGAGCACTTCTTGGATTTCGACGGTACTATTGGACACATGTGGGCGAACGGATACCGTTGCATGAACTGCGGGAATGTTCACGACCCTATCATTGAGCAACATCGCCTTGATCGGAGCCACCAGCCACTGACGATTCAACATGGTGAGCACGAAACTTGGAAGAACGACCTTATCCCGGAATCTCAAACAGTCATGTTACGTGCAGCCTAGATTGAAATGGATAAGGGTGTTGTTCTCCATGCTCTTGTGATCTAATGAGGGGAAAGATGGCTTCTATCTTGATCGTCGATGATGATGCGCCTATTCGGACCTTGTTACACCGCATCCTTGAAGAAGATGGCCATCAGATTCGCGAAGCCTCGAACGGTGAGATCGGTCTGAGGCTCTATCGAGACTCACCTGCTGACCTTGTCATCACAGACATCATGATGCCGGAGCGAGATGGAATGGAAGTCACCCTCGCCCTGACACAAGAGTTCCTAGACGCCCGAGTTATTGCCATCACCGGCGCAACCGGTGATCAGAACTTTCTCAACGTCGCCAAGCTCTTTGGTGCCCGGCGTGTGCTTCAAAAACCCTTCACTCCAGAAGAAGTACGCCGGGCGGTACGTTTCGTTCTCGATCATTAGCCTCCTAAATCGATACACCTGAAGAGCACGTATCGGGTTGGCCCAGAACTAAACCAAACACCTCACTCCCCATCGATATGGCCGTTGATCTGCTTTGATGCACCAACTTGGGACGGCCATAACGAACCCACCACCATACCGATTCCCGCCATTAGAAACCCAATAAGCTGCGGTGGCCAGACGTCGGTTGGTTGACTCAACAACTCCAATGCCAACCAGCTCGTCAGGCCGGCGATGATGGCATAGAGAGCCCCCTGTGTCGTGGCTCTCTTCCAATAGAGCCCTGCGACCAATGGAATGAATGCCGCCACCAGAGTCACCTTATACGTGTTCACGACGAGCTTATAGATTGTCGCATCCGACCAGAGTGCAATGGTCAACACGACCAGGGCGAACACAAGCAGGACCACGCGCATCAGGCGAAGGAACTCCGTATCATTGACATGTGATAGCATCGGTCGAATGACGTTCTCGCTCAACGCCACCGATGGCGCGAGCAAGGTCGCACTGGAACAACTCATCACGGCCGACAGAACCGCTCCGAAAAAGATGATCTGTGCCGGAAGTGGTGTGTGCTCCAAGATCAGCGTCGGGAGAATAAGCTGGGAATCCTGTTCTAATAACGCTCCAAACTTGGCAGGATCAATCAGCGTCGCGGCATACGCGAGAAACATCGGGACAAAACAAAATGCAAAATAGAGCGCAGCACCAAGCAAGGAACCCCGGACCGCCGTCTGCTCGTTCTTCGCGGACGTAATTCGTTGAAATACGTCTTGCTGTGGGATCGACCCGAGCATCATCGTCATCCACGCCCCGATGAATGGAATCCATGCTGTGATAGAGGCGGGCGGGAACAAGTCCAATTTACCAACCTCGGCTGCGTGTGAGATCACCGTTTGTACGCCACCGGCCATCTCCCCCACAATCGAGGCGATGTAGAGCAATCCTCCCATGATCACCGAGATCTGGACAAAATCCAGAATCGCCACAGAAAACATGCCGCCGAACGTTGTGTAGGTCAGCACAATGGCGGCACCGATCATGATGCCCACCGACTGACTGACCATTCCTTCCGTCACCACATTGAGCACCAAACCAAGCACCTTGAATTGCGCCGCGACCCACCCAAGGTACGAAGCGACAATACACAGCGTGCAGAGCACCTCGATACTCCGGTCATAGCGATACCGATAGTAGTCGCCGACCGTCAACATATTCAGTCGATACAAGCGTGGCGCAAAAAAGAGTCCGGCGAGCATCAAACACATACTGGAGCCGAAAGGATCGGCGACTACCCCTCGCAGACCTTCTTTCACGAATGTCGCCGAAATGCCTAATACAGCCTCTGCTCCAAACCAGGTCGCAAACACCGTTGCTGTGACTACGGCGAGAGGCAAGCTTCTTCCCGCGACGGCAAAGTCTTTTGAATTCCGCACACGGGTTGCGGCGAAAAGACCGATCCCAACTGACAGGATGAGATAGAGGATGACGAACCAGAGGACCACGCGGGCAGGATACGGCTATCCAGGCTGGCAATCAATCTGTATCAAGTTTCTTGAAGAGCGACACAACGGCCCCATTTGGGAGAACAGGCCGAAAGGGGAGGTCAAAATCCCCTGAACAATTCATCGTCCCGGGAAAGGAAGATGGCTGGTGGTCATTGAAGTCTACCCTGCACATTACGTACAAGGCTCAACGAGGACAGCGTTACCAGGAAACACGACCCTTTCAATAGAGGATCATCAATTGAAGTTTCGGAGGTAAGAAATACGTAGGGTCCAGCAGGAGAGGAATCAATAAATCGTATGAATGCCCCTAGAACGACCAGTATCGAGATGCTCCTAATACCAGTCTGCATCCAACTAGGAAAAGCTCGCCATGAGACTCAACCGGTACGGCTTTGGTCCACTGCACTTCATACAAATTTAAGGAATGCTCCCATCGAGTTTCAGCAACGTGGAGTTCGAGAAGTTGCCGCGTTCGCACCCGAGTTCCAATAAGAACGAGAACTCCGTGCTCACTTCGGTTCAGGCAGTATGCTTCACCCTGTTCGATGCTCAGAGACTCTTGCCCGATTGACTCACAAAGACTATAGCCACACACCTTCTGCTCACTACTGCGCGCTTCTCGTCGACGAGAAAGAAACGGAGCCTTTCTCTGCGAAAAGACACCCGGCCTCACTGCCCCAGGCTTGAGATTCTCCCCTCTATATGGACGAGATTCGCTACCGGCCATCTTTATCCCTGTGCTTGTTCCCATGATACCTCCACGCAGCCAGCAAATAACCGCTTAACCGTATTGCATTGAGCAAGCGCTATGCCTGTAGATCTGTTGATACATGTATATGAATTTCCGAAGAATATACTGTAATACTCGTATACGAGTACGGTGTTGGATCTGACAAGCGGAGGGACATTGATTCACCCTTCCGATGTATTCCAGGTCTATGCAATTGATTTTCAATAGAATTGCGATTTGAATGAAAAAGCATACAGTTCCGCATGATCCTCCTTCATGAACATGTACGTTCATTCCAGATGGATCCTGCCTGCATCCACACCTCAACGATGCATCAGACCTCCCTCCTAACCATGCGATTTGAGCCACGGCTCCATCGTTGAGACGATTAGCTCAACTTCTCCAATCGAAGGCCAAGCAAACGGATACGCTTTCGATGTGGGTTTTCACGACGATCAAGAAACGGCAGAAGTAGCTTCAACCCCTCACGTTGCAACACACCCGAATCACTTGCCGGCATGGTCAACGTATGGGCTCGCGACTTGGTCTCAAAGTCCGCAAACCGGATCGTCAGCACGACGGTCCGAAAAGACTGAAAGCCTTCATGAGTCAGACGATGAATGACACCTCGAGTCAGTCTTTCGAGCTGAGTAAAGAGCGTCTGACTATCAAGCGTATCGGACTCGAAGGTTTCCTGTTCACCGATCGATTTGGGCTCTGAATATTCTTCCACTGGAGAGTCATCTCGCCCGCGAGCCTTCTCGTAAAGAGCCCCACCACGCTTCCCGAGTAGCTGTTCGAGCTGATACACAGGCAACGTTCTCAGATCGTTGACGACCTTGATCCCTCTCTCCCTCAACATGGCCTCCGTTTTAGGACCGATGCCAGGAATGACCCGAATCGGCAGCGGAGCCAGAAACGCTTCCACCTGCTCCGCATGCACCACCGTGAGTCCGCTTGGCTTTTGCCACCCTGAGGCAATCTTGGCGATCAACTTATTCGGCCCGATGCCGACTGAAGCCGTCAACTGAGCTTCCGACGTAATCGTTTCTTGCACATGGCGGCAGATGCGCTCCGCCTCTTCATAGGATGCTGCCCAGCTTAGATCGCCGTAGGCCTCATCGATACTGGCTTGTTCGACTTTCGCGATAAAGCGCCGCACAATCTGCATCACCTCCTCAGACACCCGTGCGTACTTTGGCATATCGACCGACACAAAGGTCACCGGAGGCTTGCCGGCGTGACGCGCCGCTTCGGACAGGCGCCAAGCCGTGGAGATTGGCGTCGCTGAGTGAATCCCATAAGCACGTGCGAGATAGTTCGACGTGGCGGCCACACCCCGTCCTTTGCCACCAAGCGGGTCTGCACCGACAACCAGCGGGACACCCCGAAACGCTGGAGTGTCACGCTCCTCGATCGCCGCGAAGAACGCATCCATATCTAAGTGGGCAATAATTCTAGGCATCTTGTTT
Source organism: uncultured Nitrospira sp. (assembly GCA_902500745.1). GTDB lineage: Bacteria > Nitrospirota > Nitrospiria > Nitrospirales > Nitrospiraceae > Nitrospira_D. The sequence continues at coordinate 9,055 of CABVRS010000032.1, read as the reverse complement.
TAAATGGTGTGCATATTGAGACTATCGAATAGCAGCTCAGCCTGCATAAAGGAAACAAGATGAGAGCCGGTCTCTTATCCGATAGTTGGCTGTAGATTTTCATGACAAAGACGGCGTACAATTTCTCGGTGGTCACTCAGAAATCAGCCATTCAAGAGTGCGGGGGAAAGACGCCCAGACGATCATCGATTGAAAGGAGCTACTCGTGGGATTTCGGTGGTTTAATTTTGTCGGATTTGCCATGCTGTTTCTTGCTCTTTTTCTCAATGAGCTCGTCTACCTGAATATTTGGTACAATACCAATTTATTCTTGGTTTTTGTCGCTCTCGCGTATTTCGTGATTGCAGTCTGGCTTTCCCTGTGGGGAGGCACACGCCTTCAAGAAGCGTAATGGTCCACACATGGCAATTCCTGGTTCGAATTGAGCGTAACATGCACTATTTCTTTTCCTGGTCCTATTATGGTGCCGTTCCCTTAATTGGCTGATAGATCATCGACGGAAGTGCGGAGACCATCTCAAGAAAGGAGACAACCCATGGGTATGAGTTTTTGGAATTGGCTTGGAGTAGCGATGCTGGTGCTAGGGCTCTTGCTGAATGAGCTATTCCTTGGGATCAACGCCTGGTACGAGGTCAATCTAGGGGCAATTGTTGCGGGTATCATATACCTGGTTGCCGCAATCTCATTGTCCATTTGGCCAAGTGCCATGGATCAGAGCGCGTAAAGAATATCCTCTCGACCTTGCCTTGAGATTAACTCCGGGGTAATGGTGTGCCTTCTAGCCGTTATCCCTCCAAGCTCTGACACACCAGGCCAATCTATCCTAATCCCTAATCCGTGACTCTGCCCCTCATACACTTGTCCCAAGAAGAGGGTTGATCTCACAGGACTGATCCACTACGATCTCCCTCATCGGTCAATATACAAAGATCCAGCCTGACTACCGTGGGCATTGCTAAAAAGGTAGACTGACCATTTCCAAACCCAACCCCAACCAGAGGAGGAAGTTATGGCAGACAAACAGTACAAGCAGCTCGGCTGTCTGGATGTTCAACCGGGAGGCGGCTGTGGATTCCAGGTGCGGGCAGAGACGGAAGCAGAACTGATGCAGTTGGTCGCGACCCACGCCAAGCAGTGCCACAAACTGGACACGATCCCACCGGAGATGGTGTCCGCTGTACAAGCCGCGGTCAAGACCGTCACAATCGCTGTTTAGTGAGCCCCTGAGTATGCGGCAGGAGCCCTCTCCTCTCCGACAGCGAAGAGAGGGCCCCTGCGTCGCTGGAAGCCAAGGGCTGACAGACCGGACCAAGGAGGGCATATGGGTTGGAAGACATTACTCCCAATAGCAGCGATTCTCTTGCTCAGCACCAGCGGCTGCAGCTATTTATTTTATCCCCATGCGAAGGACTTTACCGAGAAAGCAAAGGGGGCAACCGGTCTCGACACGGTCATTAACCTGACCGGTATGGCCGAAGCTTCCGCAAAATCCGCCAAGGGAGGTAAAGGCGTCGATCAAGCTTTTGACGACCTCCATAACCAGTTTCATGCGATCAACGACAGCATCTGCTGCGTTGAGAAATCCGTGAGAGAACGGCCAGGCTATGCCCTAGCCGTCACCCACAAGAAAGAACTCACGGCGATCTTTAAGCGCCTGTGGAAGTTCAAAGACGATCAACCGCAACGAGATCAGCATCTAGACCTTCTCGTATCGGAACTCACGGAGCTACGCGAGACGTTACACACCTTGAGGTAACTGTTGTGGCATCACTATCGCCTGAGCAAGTCATCGAAGGCCAGCGCCAAGACTGGAACCGCGTCGCCGGTGGCTGGGAGAAATGGGATCGTTTCTTCGACGAGCAGATGGCCTTTCTCAATCATCGGCTCGTCGGCGATGCAAGACTTCGAGCTGGTCTTCGCGTATTGGACCTTGGATCGGGAACGGGCTATCCGGCCATCCTTGCTGCCCAGGTAGTTGGGGCCAACGGCAGTGTGGTCGGTATCGACTTAGCCCAGCAGATGCTTGACGCCGCCGGACGAAAGGCCTCTGCGCTGAAGCTCTCCAATGTGACGTTTCGAACAGGCGATGTGACGACCCTGCCGTTCGAGTCGGCTTCCTTCGATGCGGTGACCACCCGCTTCTGCCTCATGTTCCTGCCGGATATTCCCAAGGCTGCCGCCGAGATCGCCCGAATCCTCAAACCAGACACCTGGATGGCAGCCGCCGTATGGTCGACGCCTGAGAAGAACCCGTACCTCAAGATCCCTATCGACATTATCAAGCAATTCATCGAGCTGCCCCCACCGGATCCGGCAGCGCCAGGAATATTTCGTCTGGCGAAGCCTGGTGAGCTTGTAGCGATGTTGCAGCAAGCGGGATTTATCGATATCTCCGAACATGAATTTCTCGGTGACGTCCGGTTTGCCGAGGCAGGCGACTACTTCTCCAGTCTCATGGACATTGCAGCACCAATTCAAAATCTATGGGCTCAGTTGAGTCCGGCCCAACAGACCGATGCAAAACAGCGCATCATCCACACAGCCGAGCAATATCGCAATGGCTCGGCCATCGCCTTACCAATCGCCGTACGAATGGTCACCGCACATAAGCCTGGATGACACATGTCGCCGAAGCGCGACGGCTTCAAAGACTTTGTCTTGGATCAACTGGTCGACCTTCATATAGTCACGGCCCGGGCCATGTTCGGTGGTTACGGGCTATACCGTGGAACCACATTTTTCGGGATCATCCACAAAGACCGTCTGTATTTCAAAGTGACACCGGAGAGGGTTGGCCATTACAAAAGCCACGGCATGAAACCATTTCGGCCAAACGCCAAACAGACCCTGAAATCCTTCTACGAAGTCCCGATTGATATCATTGAAGATGCGGACGCTTTGACCCAATGGGCAACGGAAGCAGTCGAGAGATGATCAAGTCATGTCGCAGGTTCTCTTGACCATCGGCCATTCGACAAACAGGCTGTTGACAAAGTCCGTCAGCAGCGGACTTGCATTGTTCTGAGTGGGGCAAGCGTATTTCATAACATGTCGTTCGCTTGCGAGATACGAGATGCGAACAACGAGGTTCGAGAGTGCGGCTTTTCAGAACAGCCTGCTGGCTATTCCGTTACCATCGTGCATCCCTCATCTTGGAATCTTTTCCGGAAGGACGGCGACGCCTTCGACTTGCGCCGCCTTTCGCAAGTTCTTATCAAGGGTAGCAAGCGGAAGGCCTAAACGCATCGATAATTCAAGATACGCCGCATCATAACTGCTCAGATGATGCCTTCTCCCTAATGCAAGCGTGGTGGTCGTTGCATGATGCTCGGTATGAACATCCAACTCAATAGCGAGCTTGCGCAGCAGATTCAGAAACAGCGTGGCGTCAGCCGGAGTCTTCTTCTTGGAACGTTCAGCGCCCAACAACACGTTGACAACTTCAAGAACCCAATGTTGGGCAACAACGGCTTTCCCCGGGCCAGAAAGCCTCTCGAGCAGTTCATCTGTTTCCTCGGTGGCCTCATGCTCAAACAGCCACGTCATTGTAACTGAACAATCAAGCACGAAGTTCATCGTCGTCCAACATTCTTCCACTCGAGAATGCTCTCGGTGGTCAATTTGACACGATGCTTGGCGCGCAACGCCCGAATCCCTTCAATCGCTTGCCTGGCTTCTTGCCGGCTCGATCGCTTCGCAGGCACCAGCTTAGCAACGGCCTCATCATGCCGCGTGATCGTGATTTCCTCTCCCTGAGCGACCCGACCGATCAATTCGGACAGTTTGTTCTTCGCTTCAGCAAGTCCAACTGTAGTAATGGCCATCGTCGCACCCCTCATGCCGAAACAGGATTAATCTAGCTAGACACTGGCTAGATTAGCATGCCTCCCTCACAACCCACAAGTTCTAGCAATCATTCCGGGATAGAAGTGGCCTCTTCTTTCCGCGGTGCATTCGTTACATGAGAACAGTGACTGACCGTGGCTGGAAGGTTCGCCACATTATGTCGGAGACGAAAGCAGACCGGCATCAGCTCACTGCCTTTGCCATCATAGAGAATGGCTCGCTCCGCTACCCCTATCTGAATGCTGCTCCGCGGCTGTTCCCATAACACGATTTAGTCTCTTGCTCACGATAAGCTGAGCATGCCCATCTACGGCTACAAGAACAGCCACTCAAGCGAATGTGGACAAGATGATCATCTTGATAGACAGTATAATTACCTTCGTAATTCATCCGCTGAATAGGTTGCCATATGAGCATTCGTGAGATAATCGGTCTCATTCTCTTAACTGCCGCCTTGATCATTTTTCCTTTTGGGTACTGGATTGATCGGGTGTGGTATCTGATTGCTCTTTCGTTGGCAGGAGTTGGTGTAATTAGTTACTACACTCGCCGTGTCTCGGAGAACACTTCAAAGCCCCTTCATGATACCGATCATCTCAATGCTCCTTACATCCCAGGTCGTCTCAGAGGTTTTCCTGGGTCACGAATTAAGGATAGCCATCACGCCGATCCAGACCTCGAGGCTGACGGAGACTGATCCTGCTACGCACTCTTGAATCGGGTCAGCTTCGCAAACAGAATCGCGGAGAATGGAAGCGCCAGGCCGAGCAAGAGCTGCGTGATGAAGAGCTCACCCAATTGGCTGTAGTCAGCTGGTGTTTGAATAAGACCCGTCGCTTGATCTCGAACCTCACGCGTGACAACGAAGATTTCGTTGAGATACTTCGTGCCGAGCTGACTGAACGAAAGGGCTAGATTCGTAAACGACGCCATGACGGCAAAGAAGGTCGCTTTCAGATTGGCCGGAGCCGAATTGGCAATCCAGGCCAACATCGGAATCATGGAAATCTGCACAAGCGGCGACTCCAACGCCGTATCGACTAAAGCAATAAATCTCGCGTCAACGATTCCGCCGGTCATCATCGCCGTCCATTCGTGCAATCCATAGTACAACCCGGTAATCGGCAACGCGAGAATCGTTCCAACTATAGTCAAGAATCCGACGACATAGGTAATGGAGCGTTCTGCCATAAAGCGTCGAAAGACGAACATGCCCAGCAACGCCACGACACCGCCGATTAAGGACAGGACCGACAGGAACTGCTGATCAAACTTCAGCTGATCAATCATCCACCAGGTCGCGCCTGGGCCGGATTGTGGGATGGCGCGTAGCGCAAAGATCACCGCGGCAGTGCCGACCAACGTGAGCCGCTTGTCTGGTTCGAGCTCCTGAATCAGTCTCGACATCAGGAACAGCACGATACTCATCGAGCCGACGAACACGATCTCTTCTCGGTAGGGAAATCCCCCGAGCCCAACCGTCAAGGAAAACAAGACAAACGCCGAGCTCCCTCCGAGGATCCACCAATTCGGTTTCGTCGGTTCGTCGTCCGTATCCCGAACATTCACCATCTCTCGAACCTGCTCCACCGAAAATCCTTCTTGAATAAGTTGCTGTTTGTGCCGACGCTTCAACCACCAGGCCAGTCCGATGCCCAACACCGAGACGACAGGAATCCCCATGGCCATGAGATAGATTCGTTGGTAGAGCCGAACGAGATCGGCCTGAGGCAGTCCCTCGGTTCCCGTGAAGACAGAGACATTCACAAGCGCTACGAGGATACCCCCACCAACTATTGCCACGCGACCGAGCGTCTGCATCGTGGTGTGCATCAGTTTCCGCGTCTGGTCGTCAAATGTTCGGCCCTGATCATCGACACGTGGAACGGCCTCGACTGTCATGGCATCTGCCACCGCATCTTGAATAACATACCCAATGGGAGCCAACAGCACACTGAGGACATACCAAACTTCCGCCGGCAAGAAGGCCGTCATCGCCTCGCGATTGCCGATCAACAGGGCCATGATGCCGAGACTGATGGTCAATAATCCCGCACCCAACCCGACCAGCCAGCTCTTCCATCGCCAGAGAAGATCAACCGTATGACCGATCGGCATCTTGAGAGCCCAGGGAATCCCGGCCCAGAAGCCGAGGGCTGCGA
>CABVRS010000032.1:0-2947 GCA_902500745.1 uncultured Nitrospira sp. | reverse complement strand
CCGATCGGCATCTTGAGAGCCCAGGGAATCCCGGCCCAGAAGCCGAGGGCTGCGAGAAATGCCGCGGAGAGGCCGAGGTAGTCCTTGACGAAGAACGTCCCGACGATCCCGGTGAGTCCCGAGATACCGTAGGCGACATAGACCATGAGCGGCGGCAAGTAGGACAACCGCATCTCACGACCGAGGGAGAGAATATTGCGATCAATCCACTGGGCGACAGCCGTAAGCATCGCTATCGCAATCCGGTGCGCTTCTCACGGCGCGCCAGTAACGCCAGCAGATGTGCGTGCATGTCACCCGAAGGACACCGCACACGATCACCGTGACCGGCCAATACCCACTCAAATCGATAATCGAGAAGTTTGCGTAGAGAATCCATCAACGTCCATTTTCTCCAGATCAGACGAGTGGGCGATTGCAACGACTGTAAATGGGCATCCCACCAAAGATGATCGCCTGTAAAAAGAAACCGCTCTCGATAGAGCAGCGCCATGCTTCCGGCCGTATGCCCAGGCACGGGAATAATGTGGAACTCCGATCCGATGCGGGCCACCCCTTCCCCCTCGATGACCCGTTCTGCAGATGGAGCTGCCTCGAGGTCCGCACGATGGATAATCCGTTGGGCACCGAAATGTGCGGCATATTTGTCTGCATCGGCCACGTCATCCTTATGGGTAAGGAAAATATAGGCAAGCCCCCCGCGCTGCTCGAAGACCTCAACCAGATGCTTGATATAGCGCGGGGAGTCGATCAGCCAATTACCGTCCGGATGTTCGATAAAGAAACTATTGGCCCCAAACGACTTTTCTGAGTTGAAGCCACAATAACTGACTCCATCTTCAAGATGGAGCGGAAAACTCTCCCTCGCCGCTTGCAACCGTGGCTTGTCGTTCTGTTCCGTCCCAATTGATCCGACGGGGCAGGCCAGTAACGCCTGGTAGGCGTGATGGACCTGAGCCATATCACCAGGTTGACGGCTGACGGCCGAATAACCGCCGATCTCCTCGAAGCTCAACGGCGCCAACTGCCGACAAGTATCACAGTTGATACAGGTCGCATCCACATAAAAGTTTCCCGGCACATTGGAATCAAGTCGCTTACCCGGATCGGCCATCAGCGCACCTTCATCGCTCGTTTCTTCCGATCCGCCGCCTGCCATAAATACCATGCGGCAGCCGTGCGAAACGGTCTCCATCGCTCACCGTACTGAAACACCTGTTGAGGCGTCGGCATCTTCGCCTTTCGATATTCAATACGAAATCCGTTGCGGACCCCGAAGTCATGGATGGGGAGCACATCGGACCTGCCCAGCTGAAAGATCAGCAGCATCTCAACCGTCCATCGACCAATTCCACGCACTTCGATCAGCCGCTCAATAATCGCTTCATCATCGAGCTGTTTCATCAGACGGCTGGTCGGCACTGTTCCATCGCATATCTTCATCGCCAAATCACGAAGTGCCAGGATCTTCGGTCTCGAGAATCCGGCTTTCCTTATCGTGCTCAGACCCATGGCTAGAAGTTCATCCGGACGAGGGAATCGTCGTCCTGGAAACAACGCCATAAATCGCTTCAGGATACTCTCAGCAGCTTTGTCATGGAGTTGTTGGTAGGCGATCGCACGGACGAGCGATTCGAAGGGCGATCGACGCACGTTCGGCTTCAACGTAAACGGGCCGATCTCCTCAATCAACCGACGCATGACCGGATCCACCGCGGCAAGATGGTCCGTTGGATCAGAGCCTACATAGTGCATCGCTTCAGCGAGAGCTGACCAGCCATCCCGAATCGAACTACATGACGATCCCGCCCCCAACTTGGATCGTCTGCCCCGTCAGCCACCGCGCTTCCTCGCTCACGATGAACGCCACAACATCAGCAATGTCTTTTGGGACACCCAGTCGTTTCATCGGCGTCAGCTGAATCCCGATCTGCCGATACTCCTCCGTCATCATCCTTGTTTCGGTAAATCCTGGTGAGACGCAATTGACGGTGACCCCTTTGGGAGCCAGTTCCTGCGCCAACCCCTTCGTGTATTGTTCAAGCGCAGCCTTGCTGCCAAGGTAGGCGGTGGCTCCGGGAAAATTCAGCTGCGTTCCTCCGGTCGAGATATTCACGATCCGTCCGCCGTCTTTCAGCGTTTTCACCGCTTCCTGCATGGCAAAGTAGGGGCCCTTGGCATTCAAGGCAATCACTCCGTCAAAGTCTTCTTCCGTCGTTTCTTCAAGCGGTTTAGGCATGAACTTGCCCGCGTTGTTGACGAGAATATCCAGCCGATTGAATTGTTTTATGGTATCGGCGATGAGACGCCGCGCGTCCACTACTCGACTCATGTCGGCTTGCACCGCGACGGCCTTGCCGCCTTTTGCTTGAATTCCTACCACCACCTCTTGGGCTTTGTCGGAGCTTTTGGAATAGTTCACCACTACAATGGCGCCTTCCTCCGCGATTCGTTCGGCAATGGCTCGACCGATTCCACTCGAAGCCCCAGTCACAACCGCCACTTTCCCGCTCAACGATTTCATTGGCTCAACTCCTCTTCTTACTTAGCCCATCACTGGGCTAGGGAATTCGGGTTCCCCACTGTCCCCTGAATGTCCATTCTCCGATCGGGCGACGACTCCGTGGCCGTAATTCCCGCTCCCGCAGCCGTTCTGGAAGAATCGCCGCATCGCCTGGATAGCCGACGGCAATCATCGCCACTGGCTCATAGTCCATGGGGATCCGCAAATTGATTCGAGCCTTTTCCACATCGAAACCCGCCATCTGATGGGTAACCAATCCGCTCGCCGTTGCTTGGAGGACGAAATTCTCCGTCGCCAATCCCGTATCGTGCCACGCATGCCGGTTCGGCTTACCGTCATCCTCGAACTTCATGCTGGCCACCGACAAAATCAGCGCCGGCGCCCGGACCGCCCATATCTTATTTCCTTCGGCCAGGCATTCGA
>CABVRS010000031.1 GCA_902500745.1 uncultured Nitrospira sp. | reverse complement strand
TGATGGAGGCACCGGCTACCAGATCCGCCGTGCCGACTTGTCTGGCGACCGCACAGGCTCCGCAGACCCAAATCGGCACTCCAGCCGCCTGGACCGCAGCGACCAAATCTTTCAGTGGAGTCAAATTCACGCCGGTGACATGATCCGCCACGCCTTTCCGCCCCAATGTCACAGCTTCGTTCCATAACCAGAGCACCACGTCGTGTCCTTGCTCTTTGGCCGTCTTGGCGGCCATAAACGGCAAGGTCGCCATCGTGGGATCGTCTGTCCCTCGACTACCTGAAATAATGAATGTCGCCATTCTCAAACCTCCGTCTTTTGTCTCTCGTCGTTCGTGAAGCGTATTGGCCAACGATCGATGGGCTTAGACCAGCCGCCATGCTTCCGGCTTGGCAAGAATCCCTTTCGCCCCACAAATCATGGTTCTTCTTGATGTGAACGTGGGTTTAATGTGATCCCGATGTTCGGCGCCACGGCGATGGACTGATGCACCGTACACCCATGTGCCACCTTCAAAAGTCGCTCTCTTTGTTCTATCGTGATTCGATGAGGAAGATGGATTCCGATTTCGATACGACCGACGCGATGAGGGCGTTCGGCCATCGTCCATTCTGCATCAACCGCCAAGCCGTCCCGAGAAATACCGTGCCGCACGCAAAATTGTCCGACGAAGTACGCGATACAACTCGCCACCGACCCGACAAAGAGTTCAACGGGACTCATTCCAGCGTCTCGACCTCCGTCCTCCACCGGCTGATCGGTGATGACTCGATGCTGACCACTCACAATGTCATAGCGTGTCCCGCCGTGAAAGGTGGCCGTAAGTTTCATATCGCTCCTGTGGGCTGCTCAGTACGGCACATCTGCCGGCTTACCCCCCTTCGGCCAATCATGGATCTTGTCGGGAAAATCCGGGCGAGGCTGCGTATTGATATAGGCCGCTGCATCGATGGCTTCGTCGTCCGTCAGCGTCCAACCCCAGCCTCGCGGCATGTTGGCCTTGATAAACGAGGCGGCCACAGTCATCCGTGCCATCCCTGCACCGATGTTGTACGAACGAGGTCCCCACACAGGTGGTGCCGCCATGGTGCCTTGCCCATCGGAGCCGTGGCAAAATACACACTTTTGCTCAAAGACCTTCCTGCCGTTGAGAGGATCAGGCTGATGAGTCGAGATGAGGCGTGGGATCCCTCGCCATGGGACCTCAACGCCGGGCGGCATATTCTGCGACAACCATTCAATGTAGGCGACGATGCCCGTTAATTTGACACTGTCGGGTGGAAGTGGCTTGCCGTTCATACTGCGTTCAAAGCACTCATTGATTCGATCGGCCAGTGTCATCTGTCGGCCGGCTCGTTCACGATACTGTGGATAGAGAGTGGCGATACCGACAAAGGATGCAGCATTCGGGTTGAGGCCAGCATCCAAATGACAATTGGTGCAGTTGAGTGCATTGCCGACGTATCGTTTCCCGTATTCTTGCGTATCGACCACCATCTTGTAGCCCAGCCGGATTTGCTCTCCCCTGAGGTCGCCGGGAATGGTTTCAGGAGAAGGCGGGGCAAACAACGTGTTGATCGTTGACTCAGTGTTGGAACGGCCGACTGAATCCTCACTCCCGGTCGCCCGTGGAGGCGGGACACAACCGATCGTGATCAACACGACACCCGCCAGCACAATACTTGCCACCGGCCATGCCCTCATTTCAGACCTCACTTCTTCAGGTTCGATGGAGGGGAACAGGTATTGATACCGAACAATGTAAATAACGGGCAAAACCCCACCGCTCCGGTGAGGAGTAATATGGCTCCCACTGCCAAGAGCACCCCGACAATGGTCGATGATAACCCGGCAAATAGACCGATGCTGATCGCCAAAATTCCTGCACCGATGCGTATCGGTCGCTCGACTCCCCCCACATTACACGTCATGATAACCCCTCCCTTGTTCAAGAAAAAATGGTTCCCGTTTCTCCGCCACGCTGGTATGAGACACGTCCCGCCGATTGGATTCATCCTTTAGGGTTGCCGACTGGACTCAAAACCCAACGTGCGGACATAGGCTAAGACATCCCAGATTTCTTCATCGGAGAGCGAATGTTTCCACGCCCCCATGGCGGTATTTGGCTTACCCTCATGAATGCGCCGGAACAATGTCCCGTCGAGTCGGTTCTGAACATCGAGCGAGGTGAGGTCGGCCGGAGGTGGAACAAGTTTGACTCCGAGTGCTCCCTTCCCATCGATGCCATGACAACGGATGCAGGTGTTCACGTAGATTTCCCGTCCACTGACCGAATCACCACTGTGGGCTGAGGCCGTCACCTCATGTACGCCAAGATTGCTAAACCCCAGCGCCGGAATACCACTCAACAGTGCGCAAGAAAACACCATTCGTCCAGTGATAGACATCTTTCTCCCTTTACAGGCCAAACTTTGCGATCAGTGTGCCATATCCATCAACAATACGCCTGCACAATTGTCCTGATAGAGCAATGAGTTATGGCATTGCTCTAGGATGGACCATTGTGGCGGAGCTTGAACTGGTGAAAAACGCCGCAGGGCTTTCTCTCCCACTGGCGCAGGATGCTACAGAACATCAGCTCCAAGTGTTAGAACCTCGGAACATTTGCATACAAAACGCCGAGTGAACTCGTTACCTTCTGCCAGGTCGTGTGCCCACTGAGAAAATCGATCTGATTCCGCTTGAAAATTGGAATTTCTTTCAACTTTTCCCTAAAACCACTACCCTATTCTTGCAGTAAACAGATGACGTGTAGGAGATAGATCCCCTTGGCATAGCTTCGAATTTGGCGCCTTATTTAGATGTCGCAACCATCCTCTCCGGCCATACACAATCTTGCATCATTCTTTCAGTGGAGGTGCCGGAGAAATCCGAATGATCTGGCCTACGCGTTCGTCCGTGATACCCTCGACGTTGAACACCACATAACATTTGGCGAGTTTGAACGCACAGTCTCTTCACTCGCCGACTATCTTGCGCGCGAGGCTCCGCCGGGAACAAGAGCCCTTCTGCTCTATCCACAGGGATTGGATGTCGTCTATGCATTTTGGGCATGTGCCTGCGCCGGTCTCGTTCCAGTTCCCGCTCCGGCTCCGGATCCTATTCGGCGCAAGCACAGTCTGCGGCGCCTTCGCGCCATCATCGAAGATGCCCGAGTCTCTCTGGTGCTCACGACGTCTGGTCTTGAAGACGTGGCTTCGGAGCTTTCCATTGCCAAGGAAGCGAGTCAGCTCAGATGGATCGCGACAGATCACCACGACGATGCTGTCGGTTCGGTTGAGTGGCCACAATCGACCGACACCTCTCTCGCCTATCTGCAATACACATCCGGATCAACGGGCACTCCTCGAGGCGTCATGGTCAGTCATGGGAATGTGCTTGCCCATTGCAAAGCCCTGAGCCTGGCTGGAAACATAACGGACAGTAGCCGGTCGCTCTGCTGGTTGCCCTATTTTCATGACTACGGATTGCTGCATGGAATCATTGCCCCGTTCTATGCCGGAATTCCGGCCTATCTCATGTCTCCCATCACATTTCTCCGGCGGCCATTGCGGTGGCTCGAAGCGGTGGCTCGATTCGCGATTACACACAGCGGTGGGCCGAATTTTTCCTACGACGCGTGTCTCAGAGCCGCACGTCAACAGCCGGACTGGCAAGCCGATTTGAGCAGCTGGAAAGTCGCCAGTTGCGGCGCTGAACCCATCCATACAGATACGGTGAAGCGGTTCATCGAGACCTTCAGCCCACGAGGGTTTCAGTCGACCAGCTTTGCACCAGCCTATGGGCTGGCCGAAGCCACACTGCTCGTGACGATGAAACGGACTCGAGTTGAGCCGACGTTCCTCACGGTGGAAACAGAGGCGCTAGCTGGCTCGATCGTCAAAGTGTCTGATGTGGTGTCGGAAAACGGAACACGGACCTTGGTTGGATGTGGGGAACTGCTCGAAGAGACGCATGTACGGATTGTGAATCCTGTGACTCGCGCTGAGTGCCCATCAGACGTGATAGGAGAGGTGTGGCTGGCCGGAACCGGAATCGGCGCTGGATACTGGGGCAAACCAGAAGAAACGGATGCCACATTTAAGGCCGCTCTTGCCGGGTCAGGTGAGGGTCCTTATTTACGGACGGGCGATCTGGGCTTTATCCACCGCGGAGAGCTGTTCCTGACCGGACGCCTCAAAGATCTGATCATCGTGCGAGGACGCAACTACTATCCCCATGATCTGGAATGGTCGGCCCAGCAAGCGCACCCCGGCTTGCGACGAGGATATGGAGCGGCCTTCTCCATTGAGGGCAACACCGGAGAGCAGGTGGTGCTAGTCCATGAGATCGAAAAACAGGTGCCTGAATCGGATCTGACGGAGGTGGTGAATAGCATCCGTCGTGTGCTGGCCGACGAATATGAACTCGAAATCCACACGGTGGTGCTGGCCAAGTCCGGCACCATCCCCAGAACCTCCAGCGGAAAAATTCAGCGGGGTGCCTGCCGAGCAGCCTTTAAGTCCGGTCAGCTCGCAGTTGTCCGAGTGGGCACACTGGACGAAACTTTACCATCTAAGACTGATGAGGAAGCCGGCGAGAGACCCCAAACACCCATCGAGGAAACTCTGGCCAATATCTGGCAAGAGGTACTTGGCGGGCCTCGACCACACTGTCATACAAATTTCTTCGCGCTCGGAGGCAATTCACTCCTTGCTGCACAGGTTGTTGCCCGCATTCTCGAAACCTTCCACGTCGAACTCCCCCTCAGTACACTGTTTGAATATCCGACATTTTCTGCACTCGCCGATCGGATCGAGGAGCTGAGCACGAGTCCAGATAATGCGTATCGGGCCACAGAGAAGCGTGAGGATACAGGTGGTGACGGCAGGATGCGAACTCCACTCATGCCGCTTCCCGCTGTATCCACAAGAAAGGGCAGGATTCCACTCAGTCCCTCGCAGCAGCGACTGTGGTTCCTGGAGCAAATTCATCCTGGGAGCGCGATCAACCATATTTCTATGAGTGTGCGCATCCGTGGACCGGTCAACCCCGAGGTATTGGAGCGGTCAGTGCGTGAAATTGTCGGTCGTCACGAGATTCTTCAAACTCGTTTTGGATCGGAGCGAGGTGAGGGATTCGCGGAAGTCTCCCGTGAGGCGACCTTTACAATTGGGCGACAGGATTTTCAGGTATTGGACCCTGTGGAGCGAGACATTCAGGTGCGGCAATTTCTACGAATGGAGAGGAACCGGCCATTTGACTTGCCCCGAGGACCACTGTTCAGGGTGACCTTGCTGACGATTGAACAGCACGTGCAAATCTTGTCACTGACATTCCACCGTCTCGTCGCCGACGGGTGGTCCCTCCGTATCTTCTGGAAGGAACTCACCCTTCTTTGGAAAGCCGGTGGCGATGTTCGAAAAGCTGGACTTCCCACTGTGACAGTTCAGTACACGGACTATGCTGATTGGCAGCGAACCAGACTCGATCAAGGCCTTCGCGATGTCCAACATACCTATTGGATTCGGCAGCTGAGCGGCGCCCCTCCTCCGGCTGAACTCCCGATCGATCGTCAGCGACCCCGAGCACGAACGTTCGAAGGAAGTGTGCGGTCACGAGCACTCCCTACAGAACTGATTGCCAGAATCGATCATTTCCGCCGACACCATAATGTCACGACTTTTATGGTGCTCTACGCTGTTTTTGCAACGTGGCTGCATCACTACACGCAAGAGTCCGATCTGGTCATCGGATCGATCGTAGCAGGCAGACATCGGAGAGAGCTCGAAGACATGATGGGCTATTGCGTCAATACGGTAGCCTTACGGTCAATATTTTCAGATGGACTGACAGGACAAGAGCTATTGAAGCACGTACGCCGCGTGGTCGTGGAAGCCTATGACCATCAGGAACTCCCGTTCGAAGAGGTGATCGAGGCGCGGTCCTTAGAACGCGAACGATCCTTGTCCCCCCTGTTTAACGTGATGATGGTATGGGAAGACGACCCCTTGCCCACAATCACAGTTAGGGATCTTGAGGTCACACCTCTCCCCTGGGAACCAACGGCGTCGGAGTTCGACCTCGTCTTAATGGTAGTCAACAAGACGGACGGCCTTCACTTAGCGCTGCTCCATGATTCTACAATTTTTGAGGATTCAACCATCGACCGAATGTTGGAACAGCTTGAGATCCTTCTTGAGGAATTCATCAAGAAGCCTGACACCCGTCTTGACCAGCTTTCATTGATGACCGACATGGAGAGACGGAACATCCGCCTGACCTGGAACAGCCCACCCACCCTGCCCTCCGGCATCCACACACTCATCGAGACACAGGTGGAACGAACGCCCCATACACACGCTGTCACATGCGGAAACCAGTCCCTCAGCTACCAAGAGCTGAATCGACGGGCAAATCGAGTGGCGCACGCGCTCCAGAAGTTAGGGGTCGGTGCAGACATCCCAGTGGGTCTTTGTGTCGAACGCTCGGTGGATGCCCTCGTGGGTCTCTTAGGTATTCTCAAAGCAGGGGGTAGTTATGTCCCCCTGGATCCGGCCTCCCCCAGTCACCGCCTCCAACTCATGCTGGAGGACGCAGATATTCCCATCGTGGTCACACAGGCGCATCTCCGTAACCATTTACAGAGCTATGGCGGTCAGATCTATGATGTAGAAATCCTTTCTATACCCACAGGAAACGGAGCGGAGGAGGAGAACCTCGCACGTTCCATTTCCCCGGATCAGCTCGCCTATATCATCTACACCTCTGGCTCGACAGGGCAGCCCAAGGGTGTGGCCGTGACACACCGCAGTCTGGTGACCTCTCTTCATGCCAGACTTCAGTATTATCCGTACCCGGTCTCCCAATTCTTACTGACCTTCTCGCTGGTCTTTGATGGGTCTGTGACAGGCATATTTTGGACGTGGCTGCAGGGGGGGGAATTGGTTATCCCATCAGAGACCGCCCATCGCGACCCCACAGAGCTTGCTGTGCTCATTAATCGCCATCGCATCTCGCATGTGGTCTGGGTTCCTTCTTTATACCATGCTGTGCTGGGTGAGGCGTTGAGTGCTCAGCTGGATTCGCTTCGTGTCGTCATTACTGCTGGCGAGAGCCTGCCCCTGGAACTCGTGCGACGACATTACCAGCTCCTGCCCCATGCCACACTGTACAACGAATATGGACCGACGGAAGCCACGGTCTGGTGCAGCGTGTATCGCACGACTCGTTATGAAGCCGGGGCTCGGGTACCGATCGGTAAACCCATCGACCATATGCAGCTCTATGTGCTGAATACCAGTCTGCAGCCGACGCCGATCGGCGTGCCGGGAGAACTGTATATCGCGGGAGAATGTCTGGCGCGCGGCTATGTCAACCAGCCTCAGTTGACCCAAGAGCGGTTTCTTGTGAATCCCTACGTGGCCGAGACCAAGATGTATCGAACCGGTGACCTGGCTCGATATCGTGCCGACGGCAATCTAGAGTTCCTTGGACGCACAGACCAACAGGTCAAACTGCATGGATATCGGATTGAACTGAGAGAAATCGAGTCTATACTGAGTAACTTTCCTGGCATACATCAAGCGGCGGTCCTGCTTCGACAGGATAGACCGAACCGACCTCAGTTGGTCGGCTATGTGGCCGGTAAATCGTCGCTCAAAGAAAGGCTCGAAGAGGTTCGGAGTTATCTTGCCGATCGATTACCACATTATATGGTTCCATCCATCATTCTGTGGCTCGACGCACTGCCGCTCGGTGCCACTGGAAAACTGAATCGACAGGCTCTTCCGGCTCCAGAGCACACAGCTGGTCGCGCCGTGGATAAGATTGCGCCCAGAAATCAGATTGAAGAATCCTTGGCTGAGCTGTGGAAATCCGTGCTTCAAGTTCCTGAGGTGGGCATCTACGATCATTTCTTTGAGCACGGAGGCCACTCGCTCTTGGCCACCCAACTCGTCTCTCGCGTACGCGAGCTATTCGAGGTTGACGTCTCACTCTCCACGCTGTTTGACCGACCGACGATCGCCGCGTTGGCTGAAGAAGTGACACGACTGCGTCAGCGGGAGCAGAAGGCTTCTCTGATGCCCCCGATCACTCCGGTGCCCAGAGACCAACCGCTCCCCCTCTCCTATTCTCAGCAACGCATGTGGCTGCTGTATCAGTTGGCTCCTCACGGTACCGCCTATAATATGCCGTTCGCGTCGCGGCAGATGGGCCGCCTCAACAAAGTGGCTCTTCGGAACACGATCGACGCCATCTGTCGTCGTCATGAAGCCTTTCGAACGACTTTTGGGATGACCGGTGACGGACCGATCCAAATCATCAGTCCATTCCGCTCCCCTCATTGGGTTGAAGTTGATCTGAGACACTTGCCCCCAGATCAGCGACAACAGGAAGCGGCTCGGCTTGTGGAACAGGAGGCAAACCAACCGTTTGACCTTGAAAAAGGCCCGCTAGCACGGTTTCACCTTATCGAAATCGATTCAGAGGACCACATCTTAATGCTCACGATGCATCACATCATCGGAGACCAGTGGTCATTCGGAGTCATCGGCCATGAGTTTGCCCTCTTCTACAACGCGTTTTGCAGGGATGAAAGTTTTTTGCCAAGGCCCATCCCCCTTCAGTATGCCGACTACGCGGTATGGCAGCGGCGTTGCCTCACTAACGACTCGCTCCGCACACAATCAGACTATTGGCAGGAAAAGCTGGCCGGGCTTTCCAAGCTTTCGTTGCCGACCGATTATCCACGGCCCGCAATGCAGACATTCAATGGCTCCCACCGGATGCTGGAGTTGCCCGCGTCATTGATCGAACGGCTGAAACAATTCAGCACGGATCATAATGTGACAGTGTTCATGACCCTCTTCGCCTGTTTCCAGATTCTCTTAAGCCGCTATTCTGGCCAAACTGATATCGCCGTGGGCACTCCGCTCGCCAACCGGACTCACTCCGCAGTCGAGTCGATCATCGGCTCGTTCGTCAATACCCTCGTCTTACGTACCAATCTCTCAGGCAATCCAACGTTTATCGAGTTGATGGCACAGGTGCGTGAAACGGCGCTAGAGGCCTATGCTCATCAGGATTTCCCGTTCGACAAATTGGTTGAAACGATGCACTCCTCTCGTGACCATAGTTCCGCCCCGTTGGTACAAGTCCTTTTCAATGTACCGAACGCTCCCATCGGGGAAATTAACGTCCAGGGATTAAGTTGGGTCCCATTCGAGGTACAGACGCACGCCGCACAATTCGACCTGAGTTTGACGATTGAAACTGAAATCTCCAGAAAGGTCTATCTGTCTTTCAATACTGACCTCTTTGAGGCGCAAACGGCTGAACGGATGTTGGGACACTATAAAACCCTGCTCCAGGGCGCATTGGCAAATCCCCAAAGCACGCTCTCCGAGCTTCCAATACTGACGCCGCCAGAGCGTCAACTGATGTTGGAGGATTGGAACCGCACGCAAAGGGAGTATCCACAGTCTGACTGTTTGCCTCAGCTATTTGAAACACAGGTGGAGAGAACACCTGACGCCGTTGCTGTGTCGATGAGACAGAAGGAGCTGCGATACCGTGAGCTCAATGCCAGGGCGAATCGGCTGGCACGGTATCTCCAAACACTGGGTGCCAGGCCCGGCGTGACAGTTGGTATTGGCCTCGAGCGATCCTTGGAGATGGTCATTGCGTTACTGGCCGTGCTTAAGACTGGTGCGGCCTATGTGCCTCTGGACCCTGAGTTTCCACGAGATCGCCTCCGGTATATGTCAGAGAACGCCTCCCTCGCCGTCGTGCTGACATCCGCCTCCCTTGCCGATCGGTTTGATACCCAGGTCTGCCGCTTGTTGTGCCTGGACCGCGAGATGGAGCGCATCGCGCAGGAAGCAGACCACAATCTCGGCTCAATCGCGACGCCTCAAGACCTGGCGTATATCCTGTATACATCTGGTTCCACGGGTCAGCCCAAAGGCGTGGAAATTCCGCACCGCGCCCTTGTGAATTTCTTGAGTTCGATACTGCGAGAGCCGGGATGTTCCGCTCACGATGTCATGCTATCGGTGACGACAATCTCCTTTGATATCTTCGGCTTGGAACTCTATGTGCCGTTGGTGGCCGGAGCCCGCGTCGAGATCGCCGATCGAGCCGTTGCAATGGACGGACGACAACTACGCGACCTCTGCGAACGCGCACGGCCGACGATCATGCAAGCGACTCCTGCGACATGGCGCATGTTGGTCGAGGCCGGATGGCTGGGCAGCAAGAGCCTGACGGTCCTCTGCGGAGGAGAAGCCCTCCCCTCTGATCTGGCGGCATCGTTGTTGGATCGGAGCATCGCCTTGTGGAATATGTACGGCCCGACCGAAACGACGATTTGGTCCACGCTCGAGAAAGTTGAACGGGAGATCACCATCGGGAGACCGATCGCCAATACCGATGTCTATATATTGGATCAATACCTCCAACCCGTTCCCATTGGCGTATCCGGAGAACTCTATATCGGGGGTCATGGATTGGCCCGAGGCTATCGGGGGCAACCTGAGTTAACCACGGAGCGGTTCATTCCTCATCCGTTTTCCCAGGAGCTCCACTCGAGACTGTATCGAACGGGAGATCTAGCTCGTTATAGGGTGGATGGGCGTATCGTGCATTTGGGTCGAGTGGATCATCAGGTCAAGATCAGAGGGTTTAGAGTTGAATTGGGTGAGATCGAGGTAGCCCTAAGCCGCCATCCCTCTATCCGTCAGACGGTGGTCACCGCACGGGATGATCGATCAGGTAATAAGCAGTTGGTGGCCTATGTCGTCTGCCAAGGTCGCCTGATGCCAAGCCAGGCAGACCTTCGTTCATTTCTCCACTCACAGATTCCAGATTACATGATTCCTTCGCTCTTCATGTTTCTAACGGAAATGCCCTTGACGGCCAATAACAAGATCGACAGGAAGGCATTACCGGCTCCTACTTTAGCTCCCTCACCCGCTGTAGTTCATGTCGCACCGAGCGATCATATGCACGTACAAATGGCGGCCTTGTGGCAGCAGACATTCGGCATCAATCCTATCGGGATTCACGACAACTTCTTCGATCTGGGGGGGCATTCGCTCAAAGCGGCCCAGTTGTTCTATCTCATTGAACAGGTTTATGGACGACATCTGCCTCTGGCCACATTGTTTCAAGCCCCGACCATTGCCACCCTCACATCGGTGCTGACACAGAACCAGTGGGGCCCGCCATGGCAATCCCTCGTCGCAATGCAGCCCAGCGGATCAGGCATCCCCGTGTTTTTGGTTCCGGGCGTAGGTGGCGATGTGTTGTGGTTTGCGCAATTCGCGCGGCTGCTTGGCCAGACTCACCCGGTATATGGTCTCCAAGCGCGAGGATTCGATGGGAATGCGGAACCATTTGACTCGGTGCCGGAGATGGCACAACAGTACATTGCCGAAATCAGGACTCGCTTTCCAGAAGGACCCTACGTCATCATCGGCGCATGTACCGGTGGGCTGGTCGCCTATGAGATGGCACAGCAATTGGTCAAGCAGAATGCCGCCGTCACCCTGGTGATCATGAACAGCTGGCATCCGAGTTCGTATCGCGCTCATCAGAGCGATCTCTCCATCGAACGATCATTGCCGTTGACCATCCTCTCACTGGCCACTCTCACCTGTGACCAACTCTGGCATGCGCCTCTGAAAGAGTGGCTGCCGCTCATGCGGCGCAAGTACAAGAAACTCTTAGCCCTGTTCAGAACATCTCCTGAGAATGAGCAGAGGCAGCATCAGATCAAACGTATAGAACAGGCGATGTTCCGTGCGGCCGCCCGTTATATGATGCGCCCATATTCCGGGCGCATCCTCACCTTCGTGGCGTCACAACGGGTTACGGAACACGATACCAGATATGGCTGGAGAGAGTTGGCTGAGGGGGGACATCAGACGATAGAAGTTGCAACCCGTCGTACAGCCGACCTCCTTGCTTCACCGCATGTTGAAGAAGTAGTACCACATATTCTTCGCTTTATTGCCGACAATTCCCATGATATACCCGTCCCATCTAGTAGTAGGGTTGCATGATTCTCACCACCTGCCTTTGTCAAACACCGACGTCGACGCCAGCAATCAGGATAACGATGTGCCGATCTCATTCCAATCACTTGAGCGTGTAACCGGTGCCGAACGGCAGGATCACATCGCTCTTGAGCTGAATGCTGTTCATCTCTGGGGGATTGAGCTCGACGGATCTGCTTCCTGCCTGGCGCGTTGCAGGGAATGGTTGGATGAACAAGAGCGGGACCGTGCGGCTCGTAGGGTTCGGACGGGCGACCGAGAACAATTCGTGTTTGCCCATGCAGGACTCAGAGCCGTGCTCAGCCGATATCTGGGTATCGCCCCGGATTTAGTGGCCTTTGATCTCGGCGAATCGGGGAAACCCATGCTGACGGAGGAATTACGTGTTGGCTCGGCAATCACATTCAACATGTCTCATGCCCATGGCCGTGCGCTTGTGGCCGTATCACGAGCACAAGAGGTCGGAATCGATCTTGAGCTGGCTCGTTCAAATGTCCAGGCCGAGAATCTATCCAAGCGTTTCTTTTCTCACTCAGAACACACGGCCATCATGCAATCGGCTCCGGACCAACGCGCAGCTTTATTCTTCCGCTACTGGGTTGCGAAAGAGGCGGTGCTGAAGGCCCATGGGATCGGTCTTCGGGGATTGACTGGATGCGAGATTACATTTGAGACGGATGGAGCTGGAAAAGACGTTCGAGTTCTAGCGCAAATCGATTCCCCACTCTCCGATACAGTGAGGGTTCGGCTTCTCTCTTGCGGCCCAGGATGGGAAGCCGCTGTGGCTGCACAACACTTGGACCGAGTGTGGTCATGCCCCTTAGAGCAGGAATAGGTATCGTCTGTTCTGCACTACGAGCGAATAACCGGCTCCAGTGAAACTGTGGCTTTCATCGAATTGGATATCAGGCAATTCCGCTCGGCTTTTTCGATCAGCTCCTTGGCTTGAGCTGTGTCATCTCCAGACTTCACTGTAATAGAAGGCCGGATCGTGATGGCGGTGAACTGAAACTTACCCTCTACCAATTCCAGCCGACCTTCCGCTGCACTCTCATATGCAGAGAAGGCCAACCCCGCTCGTTCCGCCACAGCAAGAAAGGTCGTCATCAAACAAATGTTTGCGGATGCCACGAAGAGGTCTTCGGGAGACCAAATACCCTCGTGCCCCTTGAACTCCGGAGGCGTGGCCACCTGAACCTCCGGCTTCCCGTCGCATGATATGACACCCTTGCGCTGCTCCGTCCATTTCACGGTTGTCCGATAATGATAGACTTTGCTCTTCTGTTCCATCCCCCCTCCTAAGTTTCGAGTATCCCGACACTGCTCATTGTTATGGTTTGATATAGACCCACCCTTGTTCTTGTCGCTCCATGAGTCGGACCATCGCCGGTACCGTATCACCGACTTCACTGATCAGATCCTCTCTCGTCACCTTCAAGGTCTTCATGGTGTTGGAACAGGCCGTAAAGTTAACTCCGTAGGTTCGTTTCAACTCAGCCAGCTCGTCAGCCAATGTTGTCCCATTTATTGTCAGAAGCGGGAGGCTCGCCCCATGCACGACCAGCTCAACTACAAGGTTGTGCATCCCGAGTTCCTTGTAGAGATTCTTGATGTTGTTGAGCGCACCGCGCTGGACTTTCTCGTCGCCGGAGTTCAAATGCATAACAACACGATGCGGATGATCGGCTCCACCATTCGCATCAGGGCCGGCTCCCCAGGTCGGCGGCTCATACATCAGAAACGCACAGAACACCATCGAGGGCAAGACCCACTTCCACATCAGGTTTCGCCTTCTCATGGTGCCATCACGAATCGGTTGCGTCCTATCATTCTGCTTCCACGACTCCTTGAACCCAGTCCCCGACTGCGTGCGTGATCGCCACCACACACAATGCGATGAGAAGATGTTCGCCGATCACCTTCCAGGGCTGAATGGTTTGGACCCGTGCGACGAAAAAGCTAAGAATAGTCAGCAAAAATAGGCCCCAGGCCACACTGATGACAATCGCCCGATCGAGCGGACCGACTGCAACTGGGACAACAAAGGTCATAGCGATCACGAATTTTGCCATGAATGTCGCCAATGTGGCTTCCCAGACCTCTCTTCTCGGACTGCTGTTTCTCGATTCTTCCGACACATGGATACCAAGGGCATCAGACATGGCATCGGCGATGGCGATCGTCAGGATTCCACTGATCACGATTGCACGCGAGTGCGTTCCAGAGTGCAAGCCCACCATCAGACCGAGCGTGGTAATAACACCCGACGTCAATCCAAAGCTGATCCCCGTTTTCCAGGATGCTTTCACTTCGCCTCATCGGTCTTTATCACCGCGGGAAGGTCAACACATAGGCCAGTATATCGCGGATGGCCTCGTCTGAGAGTTTTGATTTCCAGGCATCCATGACGGTATTCGGTCGTCCCTCATGGATGCTCTTCAAGAGGCGAGAGTCCGGCTTCATGAGCACGTCGCTCGATGTTAAGTCTGCCACAGGCGGGGCAAACTGCACAGCTCCATCCCCTCGACCTTGCGGACCGTGACAGGTCACGCAATACTTCTCATAGAGCATTTTGCCTCGCACCAGATTTTGCGCATCTGCGGCGAGGCTGGGTGTGGACGCCATGAGACAATACGCCGTCGTCAACACACACAGGACATAGAGGCTGGGGCACTTTACGGTTTTCTCTTTTCACCAGGTCCAGCAAGCACGTTATGTACGATCGCACCCTGTCGAGCGCTGCACGCATTGTCGAACCCAGGAAACGATCTGATCCAGTATGTTAGTGACCGCTCGATTGGCGGCGAGGACCCCTCCATAAGCGTTCTCGCTCGGCGCATTTTCCAGTGCTTCGAACGCCCCCGCACCGAGAATTGTTGATTCTTTCAAGTCCACAAGCTGTACTCGGACTGCCACTCTGACTCGACTGGGGTGTTGGAGAAATTCCTGCTGTATGAGAAATCCGTATGTGTCGAGGCGATAGTCCCCACTGATTGAACTCGGCAAGGGAACCACGGTCCGCCATGCCCCACTCTGATTGAGCACCTGAACCATCAAGGGGGTGAGCATGCGCATCGGACTCTCAGCCCACTCATTCACGGCAAAATATTCGAGTTCGTACGGACGTTTGATATACACCATACGCTGCGTATCAAATCCTGGTTCGGCCTGAGGTGGACTCACGAGCAACACCGGGCCGTCAATCTGCTCTGGACGGATGTCGTTGGATAGGCCATCAAGGCTCAAGTGATAGGTACGGATTTCCGGGGAATTGGTTCGAAGAGACAGACAGCCAACTGC
Organism: uncultured Nitrospira sp.; assembly: GCA_902500745.1. Taxonomy (GTDB): domain Bacteria; phylum Nitrospirota; class Nitrospiria; order Nitrospirales; family Nitrospiraceae; genus Nitrospira_D. Next base: position 9,689 of record CABVRS010000031.1, on the reverse strand, counting down.
GGTCAATGCCAACAACGCACAAGCCACTGCCTGTACCATCCGATACTTCATCTACAGCCTCTTCCCCTTATTCGTATCGCGTGAAGCGTCGTTCGTATCTCGACCATGAGTTCCAAGTTTCGAGTTTAAAGTTTCAAGTTGTGCAGAAACCAAAGCCTTGAAACCTGAAACATGGAACTCGAAACCATTGGCCGATACGTTTCACGGTTATTACTCTCCTGGACCGCGCGGCGGTGGCTTGCGACCAAACACTAACGAGCTTGGTTCTCGCTCCAACTCCCGTGCCACACGAGCCAGCGTGACCGTGAGCTGTCGAAGCTCCGTGACCAATAGGCCGGCTTCGGGCAGAGTCCGTCGCGTGAACTGCTGTAGCTCAGGCCTGGCCTCAGTCACGATCGTTCCCACCGTCTTGCTGGTTCGCGCGAGTTCCTCCGTCGCCGTGCCGAGCGCGGTGACACTTTTGCTGATCCCCGCAAGTACGGCCGGGACCTCGGCATTCAACGACGCCGTCAACTTGACAAGGTTGTCGGCACTCCGTGCTGCGCCGTTCAAACTTTGTTCAATCTGGGTTTTATGGGCCGCGATGGTCTGGGCCACATCCGAGAGATCTTTGATGGTGCCCTTGAGCAGCGTGCGATTCTCGTCATCGAGAATCTTCGCCGCCCCTCTGACCGCAGAATCAAGATCAACCAACAGTTGGGCCAGACCTTCTTCGGAGAGCAGTCGCGAGACAGCTTCATCTAGGCGGAAGAACAACGAGGGCCCGGTCTTGATGACAGGATAGGTCTGTCCTTCCTGGGCTTGCAATTGTGGAGCCTCCCGACTTCCACCGTTTAAGTTGATGGTCGCCAGGCCAGTGAGTCCTTGGGTTTCAAGTACCGCAATGGTGTCCGTCTTGATCGGGGTTCCACGGATAATATCCAGTGTCAAGAGAACTTCCTCTGGGTTATCGGGCTTCAACGTAATGTCCTTGACCCGCCCCACATCGACACCGCGATACTTGACGGTTGAATTCACGCTCAATCCTGCAACCGACTCCTTCATATAGGCTACGTACCGGTCATACGAGCCTCGGTAGTCGGACTTTCCCAACCATAGAATCCCGGCAAGTATGCTCGCGCCGAGTAACGCCACGAACGAGCCCACGAGCACATAGTTGACCTTGGGTTCCATTAGCGCCCTTTCTCGTATCTCGTCGTTTGCATCTTGACCCTGAGTTTCAAGTTTCCAGTTTTACGTTGTATGAGAGTATCCTCTCCAAACCTGAAACGAGAAACCTCGAACTCGAAACTGAGTGCGAACTACGCTTCACGCTTCACGTTCTCGTGGTTCCAGGCCGCCTGTTCGCTCGCTGCTCTCCCGCGGGTGCCGTGGAAATATTCACGGATGACGGGATCATCGACCTGGGATAACTCCTGCATGCTCCCCACCCCCAGTACCTTCCCCTTGCCCAGGACCGCCACGCGATTGGCAATGCGCCACAACGAATCCAGATCGTGCGTCACCATCACCACCGTCAGTCCCAAGAGATCCTTTAACGAGAGGACGAGATCATCAAATCCCGCCGCGATGATCGGATCCAATCCGGCGGTAGGCTCGTCGAGGAACAGGAGCTCCGGATCCATAACGATCGCTCGGGCAAGCGCGGCTCGCCTGCGCATCCCTCCGCTGAGTTCGTTGGGATACTTCACGGCACTGTCCGCCGGTAGTCCAACCATCGCAATCTTGGTGGTCACAATATCTCGAATCAGTTCGGCACTCAATGTCGTATGCTCGCGTAACGGCACCGCCACATTCTCCGCCAGGGTGAATGAACTGAACAGCGCGCCATGTTGGAACATGACACCGAATCGGCGGTGGATGGGATGCCCATCTCCCTCTTCCAGCCGCCGGCTGTCCAATCCAAATAGCCGAATTGTTCCGGCCGAAGGCGTGATCAAACCGACGATCTCCCTCAACAACGTGGTTTTGCCGCAGCCGTTGCCGCCGGCAATCGCGAAAATCTCACCCTTATGGATGGATAGGCTGACATCCTCATGCACGACCGCCTGTCCAAACTTCGTCGCGACATGGCTCACTTCAATCACTGGTATCTCAACATTCGTGGCAGACAGCATCAGCACTCACCTCTCCGTACCTATTTCTCGCCGATCAAAGATCCCACCAATTGAGCAAGATGCTGCAAATCGCATCGAACACAATGACGAGAAAAATTCCCTGCACGACGCTGATGGTGGTATGCCGACCAACGTCATCCACGCCTCCACGAATCTGAAATCCTTGATAACAGCCCACCAAGGCAATGATCGCCGCAAAGAAGGGCGCCTTGCCCAATCCGATCAAAAAGTGACGCACAGGCACCGCTTCCTCGAACCGAGCGATAAATTCTGCGAAACTTACATTGAGCTCTCCCAACGCAATCAACATCCCTCCGAACACGCCCACGACGTCTGCGTACACAGTTAACAGCGGAAGCGCGATGATCAAGGCCAGCGAACGTGGCAGCACGAGCAAGTTCATGGGAGAAATACCCAACGTCCGCACTGCATCCAGCTCTTCCGTCACTTTCATCGCCCCTATCTCTGCCGCATAGGCCGATCCCGATCGCCCGGCGATGAGGATCGCGACAATCAACGGTGCGATCTCACGCAGGAGAGAAATGCCGACTAAATCGACGATGAAAATGTTCGTGCCGAATTTTCGGAGTTGTTCCGCACCCTGATAGGCAATCACGACACCGACAAGAAAGGTCAGGAGGCCGGTGATCGGCAACGCCCGCACGCCATCCAATTCGACGATCCGCAAGAGCGCCCGCCATCGAATGGAACGTGGACGGATTAACGATCGACCAAGCGCGATAGTGCTCTCTCCGAGAAAGGCGAGCGCGCGAAGCGTAGAAACTTGCCGGGATTGTACGGCTTGGGCAAGACCGTCGGTCCATCCTCTGCTCCGGATCGCTCTTCCATGCTCCGATCGAGGCCACTGCGCTTCGATCTTTCGGAGCAACTCCGCGAACTCAGGTCTGAGCCCTTCGAGTGACATCTGTTGGCCTTTGCGCCGCAGGGTGTCGATACAACGCTGGAGCACGATCGCTCCGCCTGTATCCATGGCGGTTACTTCTCCGGCATCGCAGAGCACAGGAGACACATCCGGCCATCGAAGCGCTCGACTTCCTCGCTCCAGCTGGGTTAGGTTCGGAAGTACCCACGCCCCACGGCAGCGGATGATATCACCTTCGACCGAGATCGTTGCCTGTTGCTCCATCAGCCTCAGTTCATCGCCAGACTCGACTTTGCGAAAGTCTGGGCGTTACATCCATCTGATGCTTAGCTCAAGACTGCATGTCAGTTCAGAAGTTCGCTTCACCCAGCCTCTAAGATTGCCTTCAGCTCAGACCCGGTAATGACTTCGCGTTCCAGCAACAGTTTGGCGCCCTGTTGGAGTGCGGCTTTCCTTTTTTCCAACATTTGCCTCACGCGCCCATACTGCTCATCAATGATCCGCCGAACCTCACAGTCGATCTCACGAGCGGTCTCTTCGGAATAGTCACCTTTCTCAGATGCGACGGGAAGTTGGAGAAATTGTGGTTGCCGCTCACGCTCCAACGTGATGGTGCCGAGTTTTTCACTCATACCATAGGCCTTGACCATACTTTTCGCGATGTCGGTGGCCTTGAGGAGATCGTTCTGTGCCCCCGTGGAGGCCTCGCCGAAGATGGTTTCTTCGGCGATCCGTCCGCCGAGTAACACGGCAACTTTATTCTCCAACTCGGATTTCGTCATGAGAAACCGGTCTTCCGTCGGAAGCTGCAATGTGTAGCCGAGCGCCGCCACACCTCGAGGAATGATGGAGATCTTCTGTACCTGATCCATCCCCGGCAACGACATGGCAATGAGAGCATGACCCGTCTCATGGTAGGCCACCCGCTCCTTCTCCATCTTATTCAAGACGCGATTCTTCTTTTCCAAGCCTGCAATGACTCGCTCGACCGCCTCCTGTAATTCTGAAAAACCGACCTCATCCTTGCCACGACGCACGGCCAGCAACGCCGCCTCGTTGATGATATTGGCCAAATCGGCTCCGGAGAATCCGGGAGTCATTGCCGCGATCTGCTCAAGATCCGCATCGGGACCCAGCGACACCTGCTTGGCATGTACACGAAGGATGGCGAGGCGACCGATCTTGTCCGGACGGTCCACGACCACATGACGATCGAACCGCCCGGCCCGCAACAGTGCAGGGTCAAGAATCTCGGGGCGATTGGTCGCGGCCATAAGAATGACCCCGATGCGTGGATCGAAGCCATCCATCTCGACCAGCAACTGATTGAGCGTCTGTTCACGCTCCTCATGCCCCATAGGCCCCGCACCACGCGCTTTCCCGAGGGCATCCAATTCATCGATAAAAATGATGCAAGGGGCTTTGAGCTTGGCTTGATCGAAGAGATCACGGACCCGGGCAGCCCCGACCCCAACGAACATTTCGACAAACTCAGAACCGCTGATGCTGAAGAACGTCACGCCGGCCTCCCCGGCCACAGCACGGGCCAGCAACGTCTTCCCGGTCCCTGGTGGACCGACCAGGAGGATGCCTTTGGGAATCTTGCCGCCGAGTTTGGTGAACTTCTCCGGCGTCTTGAGAAATTCGATCACCTCACGCAATTCATCCTTGGCTTCGTCCACGCCTGCGACATCCGCAAACGTCACCTTGATGTCTTTCTCCACGTAGATCTTGGCTTTCGATTGCCCGACCTGCATGAAGCCACCTTGGGCCTGCCCCAATCGTCGGAAGATAAAGAACCAGATACCAACAAACAGCGCGACCGGAATGATCCAGGATAGAAGATCACGCCAAAATGTGGATTCAATGACGCCGGTAAAGATCACTCCATGCTGATTGAGTTCTCGGACTAGGTCCGGGTCTTCGACCCGGATGGTCGCAAACGCTTTCTGCTCCTTTGATTCGCCCTCAGGTTTCAACGTTCCGGTCAGCATTTGGCTCGTCACCGAGACTTCGGCCACCTTCCCAGCCACCACCAAATTTTTGAACTGACTGTAGGGGAGTTCCTCGACCTTGTTCAGGGCGTGAATAAAGTCATGCACGAGCACCACGGCCATAATGGCGAGGAGCACATACCAAATAGAAAAGGAGGTTGTTTTATTCATTGCGCACACCCCAATCCTGAACGATGAGAATCGCCCCCTGAGAACCGCTAAAACATGAAATAGGCCCCGAGACCGAACGATTCAATCTTCTGGTTGATCGCAAACAGCCCATAGGGGTTAAATCCATGGAAGTAGTTTGCCATGATTCGAAAACGCCGGAGCGAGCCCGTTCGGGACCATTCGAATCCACCGAGCACATTGGTGTCGATAATCCACTCGTGTGCCTGCATTGACTTGAAATCCGCCGACAGCACCGGTGTCACGACCAGCCGGTCGAGGAACGGCACCAAGATTCGTGTACGCATGGATGGAGCCCGTGCTTCAAATCCCCACTGCACCTTCCCACGGCTGAACGTGGCCGGTTCTCGATGCACCAGATACCCACCTCCTCCATAGACACGCAGCCACTTGTAGTCGTAGGACAGAATGGCGTCCACCTCTTCAAGGATAAACGTAATCGGCTTAAACCCTGGATTAGCCCCCAAAAATTCATCGCCGATGTGGCTGCTTTGGTGATAGTAACGCAATCGTGCGGACCAATTGCCTGAGCGCCATGTAATCGGTATACCGACATTGAAGTCCGTGTTGATCAGTTGGGCATTCTTTTCATCTAAGTCGAATTGGGCAAAAATGCCGGTGAGCAGGCTGATCTGCCACCCATTGCACCCGTCCCGCCTCGTGTAAAAGCCGAAGTTTTCTCCGATCGCCACGGACCCGATATTGGAAGTTGTGCGGTTGGTACGTGATCGCGTCGATCGCCAGTTCGCAAAGAACTGCGGCTGCTTCGGATCCGCCAACAGCGGACGGAAGACGTCGTCGGAAGGAAACGCCTCTCCATCGACTTTGCCATCGGTTTTCTCATAGGCTTGTCCATACCGACAATCGAGCGGTATCTTGACGTTCGTCCCTTCCGGGTTCTTGTCGCCTATCTCGTCGGCATACGCTGGTCCGACCAACAGGACGTACAGACACAATATTCTGGCAATCCATCGTTCGCAAAACAGCACACTCCGGCCCATACCTTTCCTCCCCTTGAGCATTTGTACATGACGTGAGCTGGACACCCCTCATAGGGCCCCTTCGATAGCATATTGTGGGAGGAAATTCATAGAGATTGAAAGGCATCGCTGATCAGAACCATGCTCGCATGCGCAGCACGTTGTCATCCTCATGTGCTGTTCGCCGCTTATCCGTGCCTTCTTTGCACGGACTTCCGGCTCAAGTCCCACTTCCACTGGCTGATCTCCGGCATATCTTCTCCATATTTGGCGATGTACTGCTTGTGTTCGATGCGCTTATCACGGAGGGCCTGTTTGGCATAGTCGGCCTGCGAGCCATGAAGCGGTATCCGATCGATCACATCCGCCACCAGATGAAAGCGATCGATATCGTTCATCACAGTGATGTCGAAGGGAGTGGTGGTGGTTCCCTCTTCCTTATACCCACGCACATGCAAATTTTTGTGATTGGTCCGCCGGTAGGTAAGCCGATGGATGAGCCAGGGGTAGCCGTGAAAGACAAAGATGATCGGCTTATCCGTTGTGAACAAGGCATCGAAATCCCTATCGGACAACCCGTTTGGATGCTCAGCCTGCGGCTGCAGTTTCATGAGATCGACCACGTTGATGACGCGAACCCTGACGTCCGGCAGATAGGTTCGCATCAAGGACACGGCCGCCAGCGTTTCCATGGTTGGGACATCGCCGCAACAGGCCATCACCACATCGGGTTCGCTCTCCTTATCATTACTGGCCCATTCCCAGATGCCGATGCCAGCCATGCAATGCTTGACCGCAGCATCCATGTCGAGCCATTGGAGTGCCCGCTGTTTGCCCGCCACGATGACATTCACGTGATTGCGACTGCGGAGACAATGGTCGGTGACAGACAGGAGCGTATTGGCGTCGGGAGGCAAATAGACACGGATCACCTCGGCCTTCTTGTTGACGACGTGATCGATAAAACCAGGATCTTGATGGCTGAAGCCATTGTGATCCTGCCGCCAGACATGGGAGGACAATAAGTAATTCAGTGAGGCGATTGGTCGTCGCCATGGGATATGGTTGCAGACCTTGAGCCATTTGGCATGTTGATTGAACATCGAGTCGATGATGTGAATGAAGGCCTCGTAGCAGGAAAAGAAACCATGCCGGCCGGTCAGGAGATACCCCTCCAACCACCCCTGGCATTGATGTTCGCTGAGCATCTCCATGACCCTCCCGTCCGGCGCCAGATGGTCGTCATATGGAAGGCGGTCCGCCATCCAAGCCCGGTTGGTGACGTCCAAGACGTCTTGCCAGCGATTGGAATTGTTTTCGTCTGGACTGAAGAGGCGGAAATTCCGGCTTCCCACGTTCAGTTTCATCGTATCCCGCAAGAAGGCTCCCATCACACGCGTGGATTCCGCTTCGAGCACGCCGGGTCCCGGAATCTTAACGGCATATTCGCGGAAATCAGGTAGACGGAGATCCTTGAGCAGCAAGCCGCCGTTCGCATGGGGATTCGCACTCATACGATGGCTTCCTCTTGGCGCCAGCTCCATCAACTCCGGCTGAAGCGCTCCTGTCTTGTCGAACAACTCGTGGGGCTTGTAGCTCTTCATCCATCGTTCGAGAATCTTGATATGTGCTGCGTTGTCCATGTCACCCATCGGCACTTGATGAGACCGCCAGTAGTCTTCGGTCCGCTTGCCGTCGATCTGTGGTGGACAAGTCCAGCCTTTGGGCGTCCTGAGCACGATCATCGGCCAGAGTGGCCGCTTCATTGAGCGATCTTGGCGCGCAGCGGCTTTGATGCGCCCGATGTCACGCACAATGGAGTCGAGCGTCGCGGCCATGTGTTGATGCATCCTCAAAGGATCGCTGCCCTCGACAAAATGGGGGATATACCCGTACCCGCGCATCAGGTGATCCAGCTCGTCGTGACTGATCCGTGCCAGCACCGTCGGACTCGCGATCTTATACCCGTTCAGGTGGAGAATGGGCAGGACGACGCCGTCGGCGGCCGGATTGAGAAACTTGTTGGAATGCCAGCTCGTCGCGAGCGGGCCTGTTTCCGCTTCGCCATCACCGATGACACAGGCCGCAATGAGATCCGGATTGTCGAAGACGGCTCCATAGGCATGTGACAATGCGTACCCCAGTTCGCCTCCTTCGTGAATGGAGCCAGGCGTCTCCGGTGCGACATGACTGGGAATGCCTCCGGGAAAGGAAAATTGCTTGAAGAGCTGCTTCATACCGCACTCATCCTGCGAGACGTTCGGATACACCTCGCTGTACGTGCCTTCAAGATAGGCATTGGCCACCAGTCCCGGCCCCCCGTGGCCAGGCCCAGTGATATAGATCATGTTGAAGTTGCGTTCCTTGATGAGGCGGTTCAGGTGGACATAGATGAAATTCAATCCCGGTGTCGTCCCCCAATGGCCCAGTAAGCGTGGCTTGATGTGAGCCTTCTTAAGCGGTTTCTTCAGTAAGGGATTGTCGTAGAGATAGATCTGGCCGACCGACAGATAATTGGCCGCACGCCAATAGGCATCCATCTTCTTCAACTGCTCTGGATTCAATGTCTCCGGCATTGTTGGTTGCATCGTCTCCTCGTATTTCGTCGTCACCTCTCGGCTCCGATCAGCTCCACCACGGACCTGGCAATCTCACTTTCTTCATCCGTATGAATGACCCGCACGGTTACCTTTCCACTTTCCTTTGAAATGACGGCCTCGCCGGCCTCATTGCGTGCGGAATCGATGACGATACCGAGAAATTCCAATCCTTCACAGATCCGCGCTCGTACGATCGGTGAGTGCTCTCCGATACCCGCGCTGAATACCAATGTATCCAATCCACCCAAGGTCGCGGTCAACGAACCAATGGCCTTTTTCGCATAATAACAAAACAGCGCGACTGCCTCGGCTGCCCTCACATCGTTCCGTTCTTCCTTAAGAAGGTCGCGCATATCGGAACTGGTCTCCGAGACCCCGAGCAAGCCCGACTCGGTGTTGATCATTCGATGGATCTGATCCACAGTCATCCCTTCCGCTCTAGCTAGATAAGAAATAAGCCCGGGATCGAGATCGCCTGATCGGCGGCTCATCGGCAGACCAGAGGTTGGTGTAAAACCCATGGTCGTGTCGACAGGTCTTCCTTTGTTGACCGCGGCCATGCTCGCACCATTGCCGAGATGAGCCAAGATGACACGACCGTTGGCTTCGTGCTGAGCACCGACCCGCCCCAATTCCCTCATGAGAAAAGCATAGGACAGGCCATGAAATCCGTATCGTTGAAGGCCCACCTTTTCATACCGTCGTGGAATCGCCAGGAGACGCGCCACAGGCGGCATGCCGCGGTGAAATGCGGTGTCGAAGCAGGCGACTTGAGGGAGATCCGGATACCGTTGCGCAAACCCCTTGATCAATTCGATCTCACCCGGCAGATGTTCCGGGTCGTAGGCACTCAATCGCTCCAGTTCATCCATCACAGCAGGGGTTATCGGTTGCGCGTCACGATAATGTCGCCCGCCATGCACAAC
>CABVRS010000030.1 GCA_902500745.1 uncultured Nitrospira sp. | reverse complement strand
ACGCTGACGATCGCGTTCGCGTGTCTTGCGGCCAGGCGAAGTCCATGGCTCAAGAGGTTACGGAATGGTGCGAGACGCCACATCCCCTGGACTTCCTCACTCGGGAGTCCATTCACAAAGTACACGACAGGGCAGGAATGTTTTTGGACTGCCCATAGCGGGGCGAGTTGTCCTGGAGAATCGAACCACAGCAACACATCCGGAGGTGTATCACGTAACAATCTCGTCAGTGCCCGTTTTGAGCTCAATAGAAAAGAAATAGGCCGCAATCCTCCCCATCTGATGACTGGCACCATCTGAATGTGTATCTGTGGTGGAACAGAAATACGAGGTCTGGGTTGCTCTGACTCCGGTGCTACCACGGTGACGTTATGCCCGCGGACAGCTAATGCCTTGGCAAACTCCAACACTTGTCGTGAACCCCCGGCCGCTATGCCGAGGTCTTCATCACAGTACGTGAGAATGTGCATGATGGCTTCCCATGATGTCTTCGCTGAGCCAATGACGCAGCTGCTCGACGATGGCCGTCCAGGAAAACCTGCCTTCAATAAATCGACGTCCCTGTTGCCCCATGACTGTGCATCGAGCCGGGTCGTTCAACAGCCTAATGATGGCGTCGGCCAGTGGACGGGCCTGGTCGGACGGGATCAGGTGCACACCGCTATCAGGAGTAAATGTGGATGCAACCGATGGAATCGCGCTCGCGACCACCGGGCGTTGGCACGCGAGGTAATCAAAGATCTTCACCGGAGAAGTCTCTCCACGGTCTCCACAAAATGGGGCTACGCAGAGATTCATGGCACCAATCCACACCGGCACCTCTCCGTAGGGAACACGACCGGTCCAGATAATGTTGTCCTCCATCTTCAAGTGTCTTGCCTGTTGCTTCAGCTCTTCAACCACCTCCCCATCGCCCACGAGTACAAGTTGCGTGGTCGGACAGGCGTCCTTGATCAGCACCATTGCATCCAACAAACAAGCGAGGCCCTGATATCGGTAGAAGCTCCCAACGAACCCGATGTATGGGCGCGCAGGTAACAGACCAAGTTCAAGACGAGAAGCCACAGGATCGCGTGGAGCAAACTGTTGTTCATCTGTTCCGCTGGGAAGCACTGCGATTCGTTCAAGGGGAACACCATAGCGATCGTGAAGCAACCCCCGTAAACCATCCGTGAGCACAATAATCCGATCGCAGTGCTTGAAGGCGAGTCTGGCCAAAAACTCTTTTAGGCGTCGAACCCACCAGGTTCGCTCGCCGAGCCAGTCTGGAACCGGCTCACCGTTTACTTCACAGACGCACGGTACACGTAGCAACTTGGCGAGAATCAAGGCATGTGGGCTGTCCATCCATCGGTAATACACAATGTCCGGCTTGGTCAGGAGTGCACGAACCAGTCCTTGAATAAATGATCCCAAAGCATAGGAGAGCGGACGAATCAACGGGAGATGGATCACCTTGATGGGAATGACTGTGCAGGCACGATGGCTCGCCGCGGATCGATACCGGGGGGGGAACAGCGTGACTCGATCTCCGATTTGACTGAGGGTCTCCGCCAATTTCCACATACGAACCAGTCCAACCGGATCCCGGGGGGCATCCGGCTCATACCAATAACAAAAGAGAAACCAGGTCACGCCGCCTCCTTCAGCTTGAGAGATGCAGCCCCTTCAGCTGATAGAGTCGGTAACAGCATGACGAGGCCGGCGCAAAGCCAAAACGGCTCCATAATGCGAATGATGATAAAGGTATTGGCGCCCACGCCGTGCGCAAGCATGGCGAGCAACCCTAAGAGGAATCCATGGGCCAGTCCTTTTGCAAACGGATCAGTTTGTGACAGAAACGACTCTCTGGCACATCGCCAGAGGCGATAGACGATAAACCCGAAAGCGACGATCCCTGCAAGACCCGTTTCCCCGATGATCTTGACGTACTGTGCATCCGCCCATGCATACCCAGTGATTCCGCGACCCAGGATCGGATCATGGACCCAATCTTTCAAGACATACGCCCACGACTTCAGTCGTTCTGTTGTGGATAGGTCAAGCCCAACGGCGCCGACTTTGATTTCGCCGCCATATTGGCGACCGAAGAATGTTTCGTTCACACGATGTTTGACGTTCTCCGGTGCGAACAATGGGATCAAGGCGATGATGAGAAGCAGAACTGTGACCACACGTGGCCGTCGCCACTGGGTTAACCCTACGGCCGCCAGCAGGACGGCGCCGGCCAGATAGGAAGACCGCGACAAGGTGGCCATCAGCGCCAAGATGGCAAATCCGCCTAGTACCAGCAATGCGACACGAATCGCGCCGACTTGGACATGCAGTAACAGTCCCGTCATGATGGCGAGCAGAAATACTAAGTAACCACCTAACGTATTGGGTTCTCCGCTTTCTCCTTCAAATGGTGCGGATGGACGTATACCGCTGGGTATTTGAGAGATGGCGTAGAAACTCACGAGGAGGCCGACGACGAGTAACGCGACCACGAGCCCCACGACCTGCTGCTGAGAACGCACGTGGTTGACGACCATGAAAAACACAAAGAAATATTCAAAGTACTTCAGCACAAAGAAGAATCCAGTCATCGGTCTGACATGTCCATTGAGCACGCCGAATAACGTTGAGACCACGCAAATCACCATATATACGGCGATCGGTCGATTCAGGGGTGTTTCCCGAAACAACGCCATTTCGCGGTAGAGAATATTCTTCACCAGCCAGCTCGCTCCGATGATGACCAAAAGAATGTCGTCCATCCGGAACGACAACTCTCGTCCTCCGACACCGCGTCCTTGGATTTGCCCGATGGCAACCTCCGGCGACAACAACATCGATGCAATAAGGAGATAGAGGGCGGCCGATACGGAAGTGAAGGCGATCAGGATGATTAAAAACCCGAGGACGGCTTGGAGGCCGATTGCAGGTGTCGTGAGCGTAAGACCCAATGCGATTGCGACCGCAAGTACGGAAACCACGAGGCTGTCTTGTGCGCTAATGGTCGCTGGTTGCATGGCGGTGCAGCTCCTGAAGTCACGTCAGCGATACTCGTAGCGATAGAGCCCGTACTCCGGCGTTACTTCTGATTTCACGTTTGTCAGGACCACACCAAGCACATTGGCCTGGGCATGGTCGAGCAGAAATTTGGCACGTTTAAGGGCGTTCCGACCGATTCGGCCGACTTGGTATACCAAGATGGTCCCATCGACACGAGAACTAAAGGCGACCGCATCCGTCACCGGAAGAATCGGCGGGGTATCAATCAAGACAATGTCGTACTCTTCTTGCATTTCGGCTGTCAGGGCTTTGATCTTATTGATGTTCAGAAACTCGTTCGGATTGCCCGACTCCGAACCGCTGGTCAGGACATGTAAGTTATCCAACCCTGGTGTGTTCATGAATCGATCGACACCGACCGTCCCGAGCATCAGATCGGTAGCCGAGCGAACATAAGATCGCCAAGAGGTCGTCCCGAGCAATGCATCGACCAAGCCCGGCTCGCGGTCTAGCCCGAGCCGCTGATGCACAATCGGCTTGCGAAGATCGGCATCCACCAGCAGGACCTTCATGCCTTCTTGCGCCATGGTAATGGCTAAATTGATGACACAGGTGCTTTTACCCTCTCCAAGACCGGCACTGGTGAAGATGATCGATTTGACTCTGCGGTCTAAACTCGCGAATTGAATGTTGGTCCGTAGCGAGCGCAGACTTTCGGATAAGACAGACTTTGGATCGAGGAGGCAGATCAATTTCGACAAACTCTCTGCCACAGAGGATGGTGTATCCGGAGGCAACGACTCCTGAGCCATGTCCTTCAGGATCTTATGGTCGAATTGTGGAATTATTCCTAGGACAGGAACTTTGAGAAACTCCTCGACTCCTTCGATAGTCCCGATGGAGGTATCAAAAGACTCGCGTCCGAATGCCAGTACGATTCCGAGGAAGCACCCCATCAGTCCCCCGATCATCAAGTTCAAAGTGACATTCGATGCATTAATGGGACTTGTGGGCGTCATGGCTGGAGCGATGATCGTGACTTCCTCAATCCGTTCCGCTCCTTTGATCAGCAACTCCTGATGTTTGGCCTTCAGCGTCGCAAGCAGATCCGTATTGACCTTAACCTCACGCTCCAATCGAGTCATTTGAATCGCGGCACGCGGGTATCCGAGATAGCGCTTTCGGTAGTGATTCCGTTGTTCTTGGAGCGCGTCCTCTCGATCCATCAGAGTGGAGACCTTGGACTTGAGCTCTTTGATCATTTCCTCTTTAACATTGTCGATCTTTTTCTGTTGCTCCGTCACTTGCGGGTGATCCAACGTGTAGTTAATGAGCAGCGTATCTCTCTCTTGAATCAGATCCAATAACCGTTGATTCAGGATTGTCAGAAGCGCATTTTGTTCTTCAGTAAAGATTCGGCCGGTTTGATTACCGATGATCGCATCGGATCGCTTCAGCACCTCGATCTGACGCTCACCTTCCGCACGCTTTCGCAAGACTTCATTATAGTGTTCTTCAAGGCGAGTAAAGGTATCCAGCGCGGCTCTCGCTTCATCAGAGAGAAATACTTGGCCTTCTTTTTCCTTAAAGGTCCTCAACGCCTCCTCAGAGTCATTCAGATGTTTCTCCAGATTTGCCAACTGTTCTTCCACGAATTGCCTGGATTCGGTGACAAGGCGATTGCGGGTCGCAATATTTTCCACTCGATAGGCGGACGCAGTGGAATTAGCCATTCGCTCAGCCAGTTCAGGTTGGTCGGACGTGGCAGAAATGCGTACGATGTTCGTATCGCCTTCGCGTTGTGCCGTGATCTCTTGACCTAAGTTGTAAATAATATTGAGATAGGCGGCCGACCGTTTCTCTTCCTGCGATGTGTCTGGAGCGACTCGGCCCAGATCAGTGGCTACCCGTTCCATAACCGGAAAGCTCCGGATGAATTCGATCTGTGTGCCAATATCATTGAGGTTCGAGTAGGAGAGCGACTCCAACAGCTGCTGGGCCATCGTCGCACTCCGTTCAAATTTTACTCGTGCGGAGGCTTCGTAGATTGGATTGGGCTTGAGTAACTCGGAAAAGACGAAGGTAAAGACCACGACCATGACAGCGGACAGTAGGATCAGGTACTTGCGCTTCTTGAGGATCAGCCAGTAATCGATGACATTCAGTTCGTACTGCGCCATAAATAGCTCTCGTCTTAACCCATCGTGCTATGGCTTGAAGGACGTAAAAGCCGGGATCAAATATGCCGGGTAAATCGGCATGATCGCAGCTTGAAGGATCGGCATCAGTTTCTTCGCTGCTTCCGTCGCGTCGCCGAGCTGTTCGCGTGGAACATAAATGACGTCGTTTTCCTCAAGAGCGAGGTTTCGCGAAAGATCGCCGTATGTAAAGAGGCGAGCTAAATCAGCCGTCAAGATTGTTGGGTTGGCGAAATCTCCCCCCCGGACCACTCGGATTTCTTCTAAGAGTGCCGTCTCGTAGAAATTGTCCGCAGCTGCCAATGCCTGTAGCACCGTCATATTCCGGGCCATGGGAACCATCCCCGGTTTCTTGACGTCCCCGAATATGAATACTCGTTTGATTTTAAGCAGTTTCTTTTTCAGCATGACCTGGGCTCGTGGTTCTCTCATAAAAGGTCGGGCCGCATTTTGTACTCGCCGTTCAGCTTCAGCGACCGTGATCCCTCCGACAGGTACCTCCATGAATCCAACGGAGACGGACCCGTTCTCTCGCACTAAACTGCTGTATTTCTCTTCCCCTGCTCCGCGTCGAATGACCACTTCCAAGGTGTCCCCTGTTTCGATCGGAGCGTCTGCAGTAGGGACCGTCTCATCGGCGTACACATCTCCTTTGGGCAACGGAGGAAGCTCATGCGGAACGTCGCTTACGGCTGAAGGTGGCAGCGTTGATTGTCCAGGATTGCGACATCCACCCAATAAGAGAAGGCCAATCCCGGCTCCAACTACAACGACACCTAGGTGTTTCCAACGAAGTCGCAGCATAGCGCCTCTCCTACGATGCCGCCCTACCGTGCAAGACTTCCACGATGTGCCGTGACATACCTTGTGATAAATCCAACTCATTCACCTCACCGAACTTGGTGAGTGTCACAATAGGCCGGAGTGGATAACGTGAATTCGTTTTTGTGACCGTCACGGTTTCTCCGGTATTGAGTCGTACGACTGTACCGACTGGATACAGCGTGATCTGGTCTCCCATAGCTTTTAACACGGGAAGTGAAAACGTTGTCCTGCCGTGAAGGAGGAGCTCGCGCATGGCCTGATGAGGTGAGATGCTGTGCCGATACGGCCGTGTCGTTACCATGGCATCCAACGTATCAACAATTCCGATGATCTGTGCAGCTTCCTCGATCTGTGTGCCTTTGAGCCGACAGGGATACCCGCTGCCATCCCATCGTTCATGCTCCTGTGCACTCATGCCGCCGAGCCATTCAAACACAGCACCCTGTCCGGCAAGAATTCGGCGACCTCGCTCGGGATGAGTACGAATGATGTCTCGTTCCTCTTCGGATAAGACTCCTCGTTTTGAAACGAGTCCCTCAGGGACTGTCCACATGCCGATGTCATGGAGCAAACCCAACAATGCCAGGCGCTCTAGATCTTGTTCTCGATAGTGCAGACCGATTCCAATCTTCGTTGCTAGAACTGCGACGTGCAGCGCATTGTCGATCAGATAGTCATCAGTCTGCCCGTTCAACGCCCATCCGACAACGTCATCGCTATGCTGCAACAGTTGAACCACTTGCTCAGCGTAGATGGCGCAGCTTTTGACATCTGGGACTTTGTTGGAGGAGATAGCCTCCTTGATCCGGATGATGTCTTGTCGTGTGGAAGTGACCCAAGCACGAACGGCTTGTTGGAACGAAGAGGCCGCCGTCAGGTGAGATCGCGCTCCATTCCCCGTGGGATGAGCGGCTTGCTCTCGGATCAAATCAGATAATCGTGCCACTGGCTTATGCGCTCCTCGACGCGTCCATCTTCATTTAGTGACCGCTTTCCGAGTCGTGGAATCTTGGCGTACGTCAAGCTTGTTAAGTTCCCGTTCCAATGTGGCTCTAATAAAGCCACTTGTCGTGTAACCCTGCTGTTTGAGGGCATCGAGTTTTTCCTTGAGCTCGACCGGAAGCTGAATGACTATGCGAACAAGCTTGGCCATGATCAGGACTCCCTTTGGGCAGAGCGCTAGTATGGTACGAGTTTTCTGCACATGCTGTGCCTTGCTAGCATTAGGCTAAGACTGTGAAAAAATTGGCACTTTCTGTGTGCTCTTCCATCATCCTTGCCAGAAAGAGCCAAAAACTGTCATTCATAGACGTTCTTGTACGGCAGGGAGAGTACCTACGAGAGAGACTCCGGGATGCGTGAAATGTGGATATGTGATCGGTCAGCTGGGTGAGAGTGAGAGACGGTGCCAGTTGGTGTATTCACACCGCCATGGGCAGTTGAGGAGATCAATAGGCTCCCTAACGAGGTCACGCATGCGGCGCACAGTAAGTTCAGACGTCGATAGTCGGCCGGTAACCCAGATTGCTCCGTCACGGTCTGTACGATATATTGCAGCCTCTTCATCCTGGTACGCTTGAAGCACGGATCTCACAGGATGCCCATAAGGATTACCGGCCCCTACGGAGATGACTGCATACTGTGGACGGAGTTGGTGGATCCAGGCCCGATCAAGGGAACTCTGTGCGCCATGGTGAGGCACTTTTAGGACCGTCACAGGACGGCGTCCGTCTGCCGTCAATCGACGCAGTCCGTCAGTCTCGATGTCGGCTGCAAATAAAATAGAGTGTGCTCCACACTGAAGTCTGGACACGATGGAGTGATTATTCAAGGAAGTCCCGCTTTGAAGACGAACCATGTCAAACTCAGTGGTGTTTTTGGAGGGGTTGAGAATCCTCATCTGACAGGAGCCAGGAGGCAGTACGTCCTGTCCGAGTACGGCGATGTGCTCAGGGATCCCACGAAAACGCAGAGCAGATTGAAGGTCGAGGGCGAATTGCTCGGGCCGATCGATGCCTCCACTCCAAAATTGCCCAACAGACATATGACGGAGTATCCATACCAGCCCACCCACATGGTCCAATTGCTGATGGGTTCCGACGACAACATCAACATGGTGAATCCCCCGGCTCCAAAGAAAAGGTGCCACGACCTTTTCCCCAATGTCGAACCTCTCGTGTCGTGTTCCGCCGTCGATCAGTACCGTTTTGCCATCAGGTAGTTCAATGACCGCACTGTCACCTTGTCCGACATCGAGAAACGTGACTCGCCAGTGATCACCATCTTTATGAGATCCGGGAGCGACGCACCACCAACCGAGTAGCACGACGATCGTGCAAATACCCAGGATACGAAAGCGCCGTGGCATCCCACGGATACTGACTAACAGGACTCCAGCATAAAATAGTATCATCGTGGGGATTGACGGTGCCGCCATACGCCACGCTCCACCTGGGATGCTGGCACACCAACGAAGTCCCCATACCATCCAGTTAAATAAATACTCTAGACCGTCCCCTATAATGAGCGAATCGCCCCCTGCCGTAATGGTCCATAGTGCGACCAATAATCCAAGAGGGACCAACACCATACCGGTAAATGGTACGGCAACGAGGTTTGTCATGATCCCCATCCATGGGACTTGATTAAAATAGAATGCGACGAAGGGAAGTGTGACTAATGTCACCACTGCACTCATGACAAGAGCTCCATATACATAGGTCCAAACATGATGTGGAGGACTCCCAGTTAGATCTGCATCCTCTACTCCTTCTCGTTGTGTGTGGAGGATCATGCTGATGATGGCAAGTACGGACAGAAAAGAGAGTTGAAACGATATATCAAAGATTGCTCGAGGATCGTGTAAAACGATGATGAGAAGAGCTGCTGCCATCGCATGCCCAAGATGGCGTTCGTGTCCAAGCCAGATCGCCATCATCCCTAAGGTAATCATGATAAGTGAACGTATGGTCGCCAATTCAGCTCCCGCGAGCAATGCATAGAGGACGACCGCCGGCCAGGTAACGAGAATAGCAACTTTTGAAGGAGTGATTTTTCGCGAGATGGCTAACAAAAAAGTAGAAGGGAGCCATAGAATGGCTCGTTTGACCGCCCAAAAACAAACCACAGCGACCAACCCAAGATGTGAGCCTGAAATCGAGAGTAGATGAACGGTTCCTGTGATCATAAACCATTCCTGCATGTCGGGTTCAAGGTAACCTCGTTCCCCGATGATCATGCCAAGAAATATTCCCAACGCCGGTTGACGCAATGAGCGGACCGCTGCTTCCCGGATAGTCGCCCTCCAATGATCGATCCTGCTCCAAAATCCCCACCGTCCCGTGAGCGGTGTTTCTATGCGTGTCATAGCGTGAGGACCGTTCACCGTCGTAACAAGATCAATACCGTGCTGTTCCAAATACGTTGCATAGTCGAAGCCTCCTGGATTTAAGAACCCTCTTGGACGGTGAAGAGTTCCTTGGAACCTGATGCGATCGCCCTGATGCAGCGTGATCCCGGGGGCACGCCACACCACGCGTATCCTGCTGGGTGACATAGTCAGGCTGTCTGCCTCAACGAGCATGGTCTGACGTTCTATGCCGTACTGAACGGGCGCAACAACTTGTCCGGTGATGGTCGTACTCAGTCCGTCATAAACGTCCGATGAAGGAGAATACGGATGTGGTGGCGGAGTCGTGACACTCCAATAGGCTATCCCAGATAGCAGACTGGCATACAGAATCAGAGCAACGTGTGTGTCAAGGTAACCAACACGTTCTGCGATACTGAAACCGAGAGCGACAACAGTTAATAGTGTGAAAAGAGTGAGCGGAAAAAAAGGAAGCTGAGATCCGGCTACAAGGCCTAGAAAAAACGCGATGGTGAGAAATGGGAGCATGAGCGTCCCTCATGCACGAAGGAACACTCATCCGATATGTTCTCGTACAACTCTGGCAAGATCTTCGGCGATTTCGTGTACGACCGTGGACTGTTCACCCTCTACCATGATCCGCAATAATGGCTCCGTACCGGAGTATCGGATAACGACGCGCCCACTTCCATTCAGACGTCGGTTACTTGCTTGTATCGCTCGATCGACATCAGGAATCGTCTCTAAGACCGGTTTGTGTTTGACCTGGATATTGACCAATACTTGGGGGACAGCCGTCATTGCCTTCGCGAGTTCCGATAATGGCTTCTTGGTTCGCTTGAGTAGTGACAACATTTGAAGAGCTGAGACGAGGCCATCTCCAGTTGTGTTATGGTCTAAAAAGATAAAATGGCCGGATTGTTCTCCTCCGAAGTTATAACCCTCCGCCAACATACGCTCGAGCAAGTACCGATCTCCGACCGGCGTTCGTACCAACGAGATGCCTGCTTTGGCCATCGACAGTTCCAGTCCAAAATTACTCATCACGGTTCCGACCAATGTGTGTTTGGCCAAGAGACCGTTCTGTTGAAGATCGAGCCCCAAGGCTGCCATGACATGGTCACCATCGATGATCGTGCCCAACTCAGACACAAAGACCGCTCGGTCGGCGTCACCATCGAGCGCAATGCCGATATCAGCTTGTTGACGTAGGACGGCTTCCTGAAGGAGTTCAGGGTGGACCGCGCCGCAGCTAGAATTAATGTTCATTCCGTCCGGTTTGTTGCCGATCACTTCTACAGAGGCCCCTAATTCCCTCAAAACGGTCGGAGCCACTTTGTAGGCAGCGCCATTCGCACAGTCGACCACAAGCTTGATTCCTTGGAAGTCCAAGTCCTTGGGCAAAGACCGTTTTGCGAATTCGATATAACGTCCCTCTGCATCGTCTATACGGTAGGCCTTGCCGATAAGGTCCGCCGTCGGACGAAGATGACGAATTTCATCGGACATGATCAGGTTTTCGATCCGAGCTTCTACTTCGTCAGGCAACTTGAATCCATCGCTAGAAAAAAACTTGATACCATTATCTTGATACGGGTTATGTGAGGCGGAAATGACTACCCCCGCATCTGCGCGCAGACTCCTCGTCAAAAATGCAATCGCGGGAGTTGGCATAGGCCCGACCAATAGCACATCCACACCCATCGAGCAGATTCCCGCCATAAGAGCCGATTCCAACATATAGCCAGAAATCCGGGTATCCTTGCCGATCACGATCTGATGACGGCCGGCACGCCGCATAAAGATATGAGCGGCTGCTCGACCCAATTGCATTGCCATTTCGCTGGTCATAGGGTCGAGATTTGCAACGCCTCGCACACCGTCCGTGCCAAATAATTTACGCATCGTGCTCCTGTTTGTCGCGTGCCCAGTGTGGGCTTAATGCGGCGGCCATTTTGACAACATCGATCATCATCGCAACGTCATGAACGCGTATGATTGTAGCACCGCGATCAACGGCCAATGCAATGGCTGCGGCTGTTCCCCATTCTCGGTGGTCTACTGATTTCTCCACGATGTTCCCGATAAAGCCTTTTCGTGACAGTCCAACAAGCAATGGACAATCCAGCATCACGAACGATGATAAACTCCTCAAGAGATCCAGGTTATGAGACACCAGCTTACCAAAACCAAATCCTGGATCAAGAATGATATTGGTTCGAGCAATCCCGGATCGAAGTGCGATCTCTATACGCGCTTCAAAGAATTGCAACACTTCAGCGCACACATCGGAGTACTGAGGAGAATGTTGCATCGTTTGCGGAGTGCCCTGCATATGCATCAAGACAACAGCGGCACCTGACTGGGCGATCACGTCGGCCATGGCTGGATCCTGTCGAAGGGCGCTCACATCGTTGACAATTGATGCGCCGGCATCCAATGCAAGTTGAGCGACTCGAGATTTGGTCGTATCGATCGAGATGGGAACCGTTACGTGAGGTGACAGTCCTTCCAGTACCGGGATGACTCGATCCAGTTCATCCTTCTCATTCACTGCGATTGCGTTAGGCCTTGTCGATTCTCCTCCGATATCGAGAATGTCCGCTCCTTGCTCGACAAGTTCCAAGGCATGCCCAATGGCTTTTTCCGGCAAGCTATAGCGGCCACCATCATAAAAAGAATCGGGGGTAATGTTGACGACACCCATGATCAACGGACGAGTCTTCCAGTATAGTTTGTGTCCCTTGGCTAGAAACCAGTTCCGGGAAGACAGCGAATGGGGAAAGGCTTGCTCCAACTAGTTCACCAGTGGCCGGCTGATCGAGATCCGAATCTCATGGATTATGGCTAGGATCCATGCACTCTGGAATATTAGCGCGACGACTCCCAGCATGTGAGAGCCGTCGCTGAATATCACTCAATTAGGCAGGAACGGTTTGAGAGGAAGATTGTGATAGAATCTGATCAATTTCCGGTGCGTCCAGCACTTCTTTTTCAAGGAGCGCCTCGGCTAAAGCTTTGAGACTCGTCATCTGTTCGGTCAGGACACGTTTGGCGCGCTCATAATTTTCAGTAACAAAGCGCTTAATCTCAAGGTCTATTTCAAGTGCCACTTGGTCGCTGACGTCACGTTTGGTCGTAAAGTCTCGCCCGAGAAACACGGAATCTTCCTTTTGCCCAAACGTCAGAGGACCTAACTTTTCACTCATCCCCCACTCACAAACCATTTTTCTAGCGAGGTCGGTGGCACGCTCAAGGTCGTTGCCTGCTCCGGTCGTGACATGCTTAAACACCAGCTCTTCTGCCACTCGTCCACCCATTAAAATCGCCAAGGTATTATAAAGGAACTCCTTGGAATAGTTATGGCGGTCATCAGTGGGCAGCTGCATGGTCACTCCCAAAGCTCGACCTCTCGGAATAATCGTTACCTTATGAACAGGGTCCGTTCCTGGCAAGAGCTTTGCCATTAACGCGTGGCCCGCTTCATGATAGGCCGTCACGCGCTTTTCTTCTTCAGTGAGTATCATGCTTTTGCGCTCAGCACCCATCATGACTTTGTCTTTGGCCATCTCAAAGTCGATGTTTTCAACTTCTTTTTTGTTTTGCCGGGCCGCCCACAGCGCCGCCTCGTTTACTAGGTTTTCCAGATCAGCTCCCGAAAACCCTGGTGTTCCTCTGGCGATCTTTTCGATCTCCACATTGGTTGCGACAGGCACCTTTTTAGTATGAACCTTCAAAATCTCGGATCGCCCACGGACGTCCGGACGATTGACGACAACCTGTCGATCAAAACGACCAGGTCTCAGCAAGGCTGGGTCGAGCACATCAGGACGGTTTGTTGCGGCAACCAAAATCACCCCTTCAGTCGTGTCGAAGCCGTCCATTTCGACCAACAACTGATTGAGCGTTTGTTCCCGCTCATCGTGGCCACCGCCGAGGCCTGCGCCGCGCAATCGGCCCACGGCATCAATCTCATCGATGAAAATAATGCACGGAGCATGTTTCTTCCCTTGCTCAAACAAATCACGAACGCGGGATGCCCCGACCCCGACAAACATCTCGACGAAATCAGAACCGCTGATGCTAAAGAACGGTACCCCGGCTTCACCGGCAATGGCTTTTGCTAATAAAGTCTTACCGGTTCCAGGAGGGCCGACGACGAGCACGCCTTTAGGGATTCGCCCGCCGAGCTTTTGAAATTTCCTCGGGTCTTTCAGGAATTCGATAATTTCAAGGACTTCTTCTTTGGCCTCATCGACGCCGGCGACGTCTGAAAACGTAACCTTTTTCCGTTCTTCCGTTAGCATGCGTGCGCGACTCTTCCCAAAGGACAGCGCTTTATTTCCACCAATTTGCATCTGACGCATCAGGAAAAACCAAAGCCCTAGGAAGAGGATGAATGGGCCCCAGGTTACCAGGAAGGTGATATACCATGGACTTTCATCCGGCGGCTTCACCTCAATCTGCACGGCCATTTCCCGAAGATTTTTGACAAATTCAGGATAATCCGCTGAGTAGGTCCGGATACGCGTCTTGTCCCTGAGAACACCGCTGATGTGATTACCCTTGATGATGACTTTTTCAAAGTCACCTTTATCGAGTTTTGCCATGAACTCGCTGAAGATGACGTCTTCTTCTGGCGCGTGAGTCGGCACACTGAATAGGTTGAAGAGGAG
Organism: uncultured Nitrospira sp.; assembly: GCA_902500745.1. Classification (GTDB taxonomy): domain Bacteria; phylum Nitrospirota; class Nitrospiria; order Nitrospirales; family Nitrospiraceae; genus Nitrospira_D. The sequence goes on along the minus strand of CABVRS010000030.1, from coordinate 11,583 downwards.
AATCATGAACAAGCCGACAACGACCCAAAAAAGCAAGTTCTTGACCCGGGAATTCATCCAGTTCTCCTTGGCCGGGATGTTGGAAGCAAAGCGTTGAAAAATCGTTGTGATGTTAACATAGCCTCATGAGAATTGCCAACAGCTCATGAGAAACGCTACATCTCCTGCTCGTCCAGCTGATCGAGGACGGCGAGATACGGAAGGTTGCGATACTTCTGTTGATAATCAAGTCCATACCCAACGACATATTCATTTTGGACTCGGAAACCAACATAGCGCACCGATACGGTGACGACGCGACGTTCTGGTTTACTAAGCAACGTGCAGACCTCGATGCTCTTTGGTTTCTGCTTTGCCAACGTTTTCGTAAGATACTGCACCGTCAATCCTGAGTCGACAATATCCTCGACCAGCAGCACATCTTTGCCTCTGATCTTTTCGGTCAGCTCCGTGACTAATTTCACCTTTCCGGAAGTCTTCGCCCGAGTTCCATAGCTGGTCACGATGATGAAGTCGACACGGACTGGAATTCGGATTGCCCGTGCGAGGTCCGCAAAAAACGCATAGGCCCCCTTTAATACACCGACAAGCACCAGATCTTTTCCGGCATAGTCGGTGCTGATTTGCCGCCCCAATTCTCGGATACGGCTCCGCATCTGCTCTTGGGTGACGATCGGGCGTCCAAACATACGTTCCATCTCACTCAGTCCCCTCTTTTAATGATAGATCTTCGGCTGTGAAAACCAGACAGCGTTCCGTTGTGGACGTGGGTAGCCATCGCTGATCCTGTCGATATCCTACGACCCACACGATTCCTTCTGGCGCGACGACGAGTGGAATATGAGCACGACGCGACCGAGGTATTTTGAGATCAGTAAAAAAGTCTTGAAGCTTCTTTGACTGTCCATGCATGCCGCACGGCTGAAATCGGTCGCCGGGTGCCCAACTTCGCACGATGAGTGGGTAAGAGACGCGGTCCGCGTCTACTACGATCCGATATCGTTCCTGCCGTACCGACACCGGACTGCCTGCCCGAGGTTGTACCTCAAGTCGCTGACCCGTTCCAGCCCATACGAGCGTACCTGGTACGGTCATACGGTTTTCAAGCATGCCGGGCTGCTGCCCGTCATACGATATCATTGGTCTATCATGTGGAACAAACCGCAACCGGCGGTCGTTCACCATGACATGCCCACCCATGACGTCAAGGCGAGAACCAGGTGTCCCTTTAGCCGCGATGCGAATGACTCCATCGATCGTCCGGAGGCCGAACGCGTAGGATCGATTCAGGCTCTTCCGAAGAAGAGTACGGATGCCCCGCCGTTGGAGTGCACGTGGAAGCTCCAAGAGAAGACCACGATCGATGGCCCACCCTCCGCCAGGCTCCCATGTCACGGCAGGAGAAAGCAAAGTAGCGGTCTGTTGCTCGAGATAGCGATCATCGTCTCGGCAAATATCCGCCAGTCGGCAGAGCGCACCAAGACCTGCCGGCGCCAATCGGTTCAGGATCGGGATCAACTCATGCCGAATTCGATTTCGCAAATAAAGAGGTTTCGCGTTACTAGAATCTTCTCGGAACCGTAATCCGGCATTGTGAAGATAGGTCAGAATCTCGTGTCTCCCGATTTCGTAGAGTGGCCGGATGATCGTGTGATTTCGGCAAGCCGGCATACCGGATAGACCGGTGAGCCCTGTGCCGCGTAGCAACCATAACAATATGGTTTCCGCCTGGTCATCTGTCGTATGGCCGAGCGCGATACGGTCCGCTCCACACTGCTCAGCCACTTCCGAAAATGCCTGATAGCGAAGGTCGCGAGCTTGTGCCTGTAGGGAAGACTGTTTTGGCCGGGCATGCACTCGGAGTCGTCGGATATGGAGCGGGATGTTCAGCTCTGCGCAGCGGGATGCGACAAACGCCTGGTCATCCTCAGACTCAGATCCACGAAGTCCATAGTTGCAGTGAACGGCAGTCAGCCTTAGCGACCACGCTGAACGTAAGCGGTCCAGAAGCGACAACAACGCCACGGAATCAGGACCGCCGGACACCGCGACTACAAGATGGTGGCCATGGTGAAAGAGCGTGTTGGTCCGAATGGTGTGGACCATACGATGCAGCACGGGAGGCCAGGCTTTGCGGGAGGGTGCATCTAGGATCGGGTGCAATGATGATTTATCCTCCGATAGTTTGATGATGTCGACGAAGGATCGTCTTGGCGGATTCCACGTCGGATGCGATCTGTCGACTCAGCGCGGCTTCGTCGTTGAACTGTGCGTCTCCTCGAATGCGTTCGATAAATTCAACAGTGATGACCTGTCCGTACAGATCGTGGGTTCCATCTACGATCGTCACTTCCAAGCGGCGTTCCCCAACATCAAAGGTCGGTCTTCTCCCAATGTATGAAACGGAATTGTGCCGCTCCTGTTGGATGATCGTGACCGACGCATAAATTCCATCAGCGGGGACCACGCGATTGAAAGGCAATTGGAGATTTGCAGTCGGCCATCCCAGTGCCCGCCCTCGCGCATCACCAGCGGTGACGATGCCACGGAGGGCATAGTGACGGCCAAGCAAGTCAGCGGCCTGATCCACCTGTCCGGAGACGATGAGCTGCCTAATCCTCGTGGAACTGACCACTCCCCCAGCGATCGTGACGGGTAATGTCGGGTGGACGGTGAAGCCGAATTGATGACCGAGGCGAGTCAAATCATCGATCTTCCCTGCGCGCTTGTGTCCAAAAGCAAAATGTTGTCCGACGAACACCTCTTTGAGCCCAAGCCCTTTGGCGAGAATCTGTTCGGCAAATATTTCCGGTGAGAGTGACGCAAACGTTTGGGTGAACTCCAAGAAGACCACTTCATCAATTCCGGCCTGTTCGAACCGAGCCAGCTTTTCCTCTTCATTCGTCAAGAAGAGTAACTCAGCGGTGGGAGCGAGAATTTTAACGGGATGAGGATCGAAGGTTAGCACGAGAGCCGTTCCGTGAGCCTGGCGTGCCGTCTCGACCACCTGTTTCAAGAGCGCCTGGTGGCCCCGATGGTGCCCGTCGAAATTGCCGATCGTTCCCACTGGATATGGCCGTAGGGTCTCGCCTGAATGTCCGCGGGTGACCTTCATCGTCTATCAGTGGAGCCGTTTGGCCGCATCTTTGGCGAAGTACGACAAAATCAGATCTGCGCCTGCCCGTTTGATGGCCAGGAGCGATTCCATCATGGCGCGTGATTCATCGAGCCACCCTGCTTGTGCCGCTGCCTTGATCATGCTGTACTCACCGCTCACCTGGTAGGCCGCTAGAGGAAGCAGTGTGCGACCACGAGCCGTTGCGATGATATCCAGATAAGGCAGCGCCGGCTTGACCATCACGATATCGGCGCCTTCTTCAATATCGAGCTCGATTTCGCGAAGGGCTTCACGGGCATTGGCCGGGTCCATCTGATAGGACTGCCGGTCACCGAATTGAGGACTCGAGAATGCCGCATCTCGAAACGGCGCGTAAAAACACGAGGAGAATTTAGCGGCGTACGCCATGATCGGCAGTTCAGAGAACCCGGAATGATCTAGTTCTTTTCGAATCGCCGCGACACGTCCATCCATCATATCCGAAGGGGCGACCATGTCCGCTCCCGCCTCAGCATGTGTGCGTGCCATGCGCGTGAGGCACTCGAGGGTCTCGTCATTCAGGATTTTGCCGTTCTGGACGATTCCACAATGGCCGTGGTCGGTATATTCGTCGATGCACACATCGGTTATAACCAACAACTCCGGCACCTGTTGCTTGACTGCGCGAATGGCCCGCTGCACGATCCCGTTGGGATCCCATCCTGAACTCCCACGCGCATCCTTATTCGCTGGAATACCGAATAGGATGACAGCCGGAATCCCGAGCCCCAGAATTTCGCGGGCTTCCTTGACCAGCACATCGACCGAGAGTCGAAACTGCCCCGGCATCGACGCAATTTCTTCACGACGATCCTGCCCCTCCACGACAAAGAGGGGGTAGATGAAATCCGATGGGGACAGCGTGGTCTCACGGACCATCCTTCGCAACGACTCGTGCTGCCTCAGTCGTCGAAGACGTTGAATCGGGAACGCCATATCTCCCTTACTTTCTGGGAAGGTTTGTTAGAAAGACGACAAGGTCTCGAACGGAGATGAGTCCCACGAGCTGGCCCTCTCGTGTCACCCCTAGATGACGAAGATGAGAATGCGCCATCAGATCGTTTGCATCTAAGATTGTTTTATTCTCCTCGATCGTCATGATCGGCGCCGACATGATCTGTTCCACCGTGGTCTTCGTGGCATCGGCTCCGGCGGCAACCACTCGGCGCATCATATCCGTATCCGTGATGATTCCAATAATCTCGCGATCATTGGTCACAAACAAGCTGCCGATCCCGCGGTCTCGCATGACGCGGGCAGCCGTCTGCGTGTTGGTATCACGCGGCACCGTCACGAACTTTTCTCGGGGTATCATAAAGGACTTTACAGGAACCATCTCACCCTCCCTCTTTAATTGGAAACACGAGACATTTTCTCTGCAGGCTTTAGGACAGCGCTCCCGTAGCAATCCGCTCATGGCTGTCATAATGGTGGGCGATTGCGTCCACCAGCGCGGGAATCGTATTTTCTCTCGGCATAATCGCAACCGTCAAACCGAACTCCTCGGCAGTTTTCGCCGTGATGGGTCCGATACACGCGATTGTCACCGATTGTATGAGCGGTTTCATGGCCTCCACCCCTCCGAGCATGGCCACAAAGTTTCGAACGGTGGAAGAACTCGTAAAGGTGACCACATGGATCAGATGATCCATGAGCTGCTGCCGCCATCCTCCGGCATCGTGATCGGGTGTCACTGTTCGATACACCGGAACGACGTCGACGTGAGCACCGCGAGCACGAAGGTCGTTGGGTAAGAGCTCTCGAGCCACCTCGGCACGAGGGATCAGGATTCGGGCCTTCTTGAGGTCCTGTTGCACGAGCGCGTCCAACACGCCTTCGGCCTGATAGTCCGCCGGGATCAGATCCGCTTTGACCCCATACTGTTCCAGCTCCTGAGCGGTGCGGGGCCCGATACAACAGAGCTGCCGTCCTGCCAGACGGCGGGCGTCCAGTCCTTTCGACCACAATCGGGTCATGAAACGATCCACTCCGTTCACACTGGTGAAGATCATCCAGTTATAGGTCTCAATCTCGGAAATGGCATGATCGACGGGTGCCCAATCGAGCGGAGGAACAATCTTGATAGTCGGGGCTTCAATCGCCTCGGCTCCATAGCCCGTCAAGAGAGCAGCTAATTCGCCGGCCTGTTCTTTTGCGCGCGTCAGTAACACCCGCTTGCCGAACAGCGGACGTTGCTCGAACCAGTTGAGTTTCGGCCGGAGTCGAACCACCTCGCCCACGACGATGACCGTTGGAGGTTCGAGTCTCGCCGCATCAGCTTTCTCCACGATATCAGCTAAGGTCCCGACAACCGTTTGCTGAGAAACCCTGGTGCCCCAACGAGTGATGGCCACAGGTGTCGAGGTCGCCAGCCCCTCTTGAAGAAGACGCGTTGTGATCATGGAGAGATTCTTCATACCCATCAGAAACACCAACGTGCCGTGGCCGGCAGCCAGTCGTGGCCAGTCCAATGCCGTGAAGGATTTTTCAGGATCCTCATGCCCGGTGACAATCGTCAGTGTAGACGCCAGGGTTCGATGCGTGACAGGAATCCCGGCATAGGCTGGCACTGCCACGGCTGCGGTCACTCCGGGAATGACCTCAAAGTCGATTCCTTCCGTGGCCAACGCCTCGGCCTCTTCGCCGCCTCGACCAAAAACGAACGGATCTCCGCCTTTTAATCGCACGACCACTTTCTGTGCTCGCGCTCGCTCGATGAGGAGACGATTGATCGTCTCTTGTTCTGGGTACGATCCCTTGCCGCGCCGTCCGACATACACTCGTTCAGCCTGGTCTGGAGCGTAGGAGAGTAACGCCGGATTGGCAAGGTAATCGTAAAGAACAACGTCAGCCTGTTCCAGGCACTCCTTCCCTCGAACTGTCAGGAGACCAGGGTCTCCAGGACCAGCTCCGACGAGATACACCTTGCCACCGGTTCGTCCTACTTTGTTCATGTCGACCCGTAAATCTCTCTGAGGATCTTCTCCCCTCCCCGCGACAGCAGCCGTTCAGCCAATTGAACACCCAGCGCATGCGCCTGCTGATGCGTCCCCTTGATCTGGTCGCGAATAATCGTCTTCCCATCCACGCTTGCGACAAGGCCATCCAACACCAGATATTCATCAGACAAGGTGGCATGGGCGGCGATAGGAACCTGACAGCCACCTTCGAGACGGTGCAGAAAGGCTCGTTCCGCCGTCACTGTCGTATGGGTGGCCCGATCATTGAGACGAGATAAAATGGACCGCACGAATTCATCATTGGCTCGACCTTCGATTCCGAGTGCTCCTTGACCGATGGCAGGCAAGCTCAGGATGGGAGAGAGATATTCCGTGATGGTCTGAGACCATGCCAACCGGTGCAGGCCGGCTGCGGCCAAGACGATGGCATCGAACTGTCCTTCTTGAAGCTTTCTCAGGCGGGTATCGAGGTTGCCGCGCAGCATCGCAATCGTGAGATCTGGCCTGGCGTGTAACAGTTGTGCTTGGCGCCTGAGGCTGGCAGTTCCGACGGTGGCTCCGACCGGGAGATTCTGAAAGGAGTGCCCTGCACGGCTGATGAAGGCATCCCGAGCATCTTCGCGTGGAGGCACACAGAGGATATCGAGGCCTTCCGGCAATTGTGCGGGGACATCTTTCATGCTGTGGACGGCGAAATCAATTTCCCGGGCAAGCAACGCGTCCTCGATTTCCTTGACGAACAGACCCTTGCCCCCTATTTTTGCCAGCGGGACGTCCACAATCTTGTCGCCGGAGGTGTGAATCTTGCGCAGCGTCACACGAACCTCCGGCGCGACTTCTTGCACCTTGGATTGAAACCATTCGCTTTGACACAGGGCCAATTTGCTGCCCCGTGTGCCAAGAACCAAGGTTGAGCGCTGGTCTGGTTGTGTCGACACGAAGAGTCCTTTTCCTTTGTCAGAGGATCAGCGGGCTTGTTTACGCATGGACGGTTTGTGATCCGGCTCGTCAGGGTCTAAGGCTTCGGATTGGTCGTTGAGGCAGCGAGGCGGTTCAACATAGTCTTCCGATTGTCGGTTGAGTGGAGAGGGCCGATCCAAGTGAAAAAATCGGCGAGCCGCTTCGACGAACGCAGGACCGCTCGAAGAATTCACTTCGGTCTTGAGTGTAATCATGGTGCGATGGATCAATTTGTTCACGATCGAAGAAGCCAGGCCTTCGACCAGTTCGCGATCTTGCGAAGAAAGATGCCCCAACCGACCCAGCACTTTTTCAACTTCCGCTCGCTTGATATCGTCCACCCGGTTTCGCAGGGCGACGATCGTCGGAGTCACCTCCAAAGATTTCATCCAGTCGAGTAGGGTGGTCACTTCTTCAAGAACCATCCGCTCGGCTTTCTCCGCCTCGTGCACCCGTTCGGCACGGTTCTGTTCAACCCGATGTTTCAGATCATCAATGTCGAAGAGAAAGGCATTGTCGACATGACGAACGGCCGGATCAATATTGCGAGGCACGGAAATATCGATCAAGAACATCGGGCGATTCATACGTTCCTGGACTGCACGATGCACGTCCTCTGCACCGACAAGGTAGTGGGACGCCCCCGTGGAGACGAGCACGATATCCGCCGAGGCCATGTCGTCCTTAAACTGATCAAAAGGAACCGCGGTCCCACCGAATTTCGCGGCCAGATCGACGGCATGTTGCGGCGTTCTGGTCGTAATACGCACGTGCTTCACGCCGTGCGCAATCAAATGTCGGGCCGCGAGCTTGGCCATTTCGCCCGCCCCGATCAACAGCACCGTTTTCTCGTCAAGGTTCGAGAAAATTTTCTTCGCGAGCTCGACTGCGGCATAGCTGACCGAGACAGCCATTTCGGCGATCTTTGTCTCGGTTCGCACGCGTTTGGCGACCGAGATGGCTTTTTTGACGATTTTGTTCATGATCACACCGGTCGTCTTATGAGCCAGTGCGACTTCAAAGGCCTCCTTCAGTTGCCCTAGGATTTGCGATTCTCCGATAATCATCGAGTCGAGACTGGCCGCGACTCTGAACAGATGGGCGATCGCTCGATCCCCGGTATGCCAATACAGATGCGGAGTCAGTTGTTCAGAAGACAGAGATAGATGTGTGTCGGCGAGAAATTCCTGAATCCGCCCATATCCGGCGTCCACGTCGTCGACGACCGAGTACACCTCGACTCGATTACAGGTCGAAAGGAGAATCCCTTCCTTAATGCCTGGATAGGTGCACAATCGAGTGAGGGCTTCGCCTAAACGACTTTCGGGAACCGCGAGCTGCTCTCGGATTTCAACCGGGGCTGTCTTATGGCTTAATCCAACGACAATCAGATGCATGAGACCACGACAGGCATATTATGACAACGCATTCTGTCCCTTGAGCACGACACCCACAAGCGTGAGGATCACGCCGGCAAATCCAATGACGGTCAGGTACGCCGCGCGTTTGGCCCTCCACCCGACGGTCAATCGCCCAAGCAGGACGATCAAATAGAATACCCAGGTGACGAGCGCCCATGTTTGCTCCGGGTTCCAGTTCACATAGGACCCACGTGAAAAATCAGCGGAGATCGCTCCGGTCACGATGCCCAATGTGAGTAATGGAAATCCCAAGACGATCGATTGTTGATTCAGATGATCGAGAAAATCGAGCGCAGGCAACTTGCTGTAGAGCACGTTGAACTGTTTAGACTTGAGGAGCCGATCTTGAATGAGGTACATCACTCCCGCAACGAACGCGACCGTGAACCCCACTGTGCCCAACATGCTGAGCGTCACATGAAACCACAAGGTCTTCAAGACGGGCTGTAGGGTGGGCACGGTTTCAGGAAGCGCTGCGGCCGAGACCAAGGAGACGAGGGCCAAGGGCACCATGAAGGATCCAAGAACGTGGATCCGATGGCGGAACTCGACCACCAAAAACACGAGGATAATCATCCAAGAGAGGAAGGACAGGGCGTCTGAAAAACTGGGTGGTGCCGATGACGAGGGCCCCACCATTCTCATGACAAGAGCAATCGAGTGGAAAGCGAATCCACCGACCGTCATGCCTAGGGATACTTTTGACAAGGCTTCTGAGCGTCGGAGCGAATAAGAAAAAAACGATACCGTGGCCACGATGTACAGGACCAGGGTAATCATGAAACAGACTGCTTCCATCGGGAATGCCCCTGCCGTGCCTCAAAATCCTAACTCAACCAGATAAGTGGGAAATTATATCGATGCAAGCTAAACGGAGTCAACAAACCCTTGGAGCTACAACGACTTCGGAAAGTCGTCCACCCCGGATCGGAAGGCTCTATGTTGTGGCGGTACCCATCGGGCATCCGGATGATCTCACCGTTCGAGCCATTCGAATTCTGAGGACGGTCGAGATTATTGCGTCCGAAGATCCTCTCGCCACCCAGCAACTCCTCGCCCATCACCATATTCATGCGACGGTGACGAGCTATGGCCCCTGTCATCTACAAGAGAAAGTCGGGGTGCTGTTGCGACGCCTCCAGCACGGTGCTGATGTCGCGCTTGTATCGGACTGTGGATCTCCTCTGATCGCCGATCCGGGCCATCTGCTTGTGGCGGCAGCCCATGCCCATCGCGTCCCTGTGGTCCCGGTACCCGGACCTTCTGCTGTCATTGCAGCCCTCACGATTGCAGGATTGCCCTGCGATTCGTTCTATTTCTTAGGCCATCTGCCGAACAGCCCTGCACGTATCGCCCACTGTGTGACCGATGCACTGAAGCGGGCAATTCCCACCATGGTCTTTGGTCGTGAAACCGCCATCACACATGCGTTACAGACATTGAGCGCCATGGCCCCTCGACGTCGCGTCGTGCTCGCCTGCGATTTGACGCGGTCGAGCGAACGTGTACTGTGCGGTACGCCACACCAAATACGTCGAAGGTTAGGCGACCGAGCGGGTGCAGAGATGACGTTGATTATTGCAGGGACGACACGTAGGAGCCGGGGTATAAGGGCGAGGAATCGCGTTCAGTCGTTGTCCTCACGACGGATCAACACGCGATAGGCGTGATCCATTCGCTCTTGTGCCAATACGGTGTGCCCTTCATTCTCAACACTGCGCGGCACGTTCCGGATCGGATCCCCATCATCCAAGAGGACCGACAGCACTTCACCTTCCTTCATCGTTTCAAGCTTGAGTTTGGTCTTCACGAAGTTGTACGGACAAATGACGCCGCGTAGATCAAGCTCTAGGTTCGGCACGGTCGGATCGTCGTTCATAGAAACTCGGTACCGTTCACAAGAAAAAAGGGGCAGCAATTGCTGCCCCTTTTGTAAATCTAAACCTCACTTCAACGTCAGTTGAAGCCTTTTACTAAATTTGGCTTTGTGGCATCAGTTCCATAATCCGATATGTTGGGGACCTTTGTTTCCGGAGTAACGGTTTTATACCCCCACCCTGGCTGCGGTTCACAGTTCCAACAAGGCGCAGAGCCAGTGTATTCACCGACAGTGGTATCCACCGTTCCAGTAATTTTTCCGGGCAACACGGATCCAGCCACTCCCCCGGTCGTACTACCACTAGTTGTTTCAATGGCGCGCTCAGTTGAGGGATTCGGGCGCTGGCCTAAGCCTCCGAATCCAGCAAGCCGTTCATTCCCGCGCAGCAAATAGACTTCACGAACAATCTTGCGACCGACTCCAAACTGTTGGTTGGGGGTGACAGCTTCAATGACTTGGAGGGAGATATCATCGCCGCTATTTAAGACTTTAATCTGATCCAGACTGGTTCTTTCGTCGAAGTAGACAGTCATAGAGCTCATGGCTCCAGCTCCTGCGCGGCCTTCATCGTGAGAGCTTCCACCGGTTTCCAAATGCATTTTTGCAGATGGAAAATCGATGGCCAAAACACGGCCATAGATGGTTTCAGGCAAAGACAACCTATCAATAAAAGAATTTCGATCGAAGGCCTGAACACGGTTCGCATTTCCAGACACATCACCTACCCCAGTTCCGACCCCCATTGCTGAGCCACCTGACTGCTGGAGTCGCTCTTGAGCCACTGCAACATTCAGAGAGCTGATACAAAGAATGGCGGCTCCTACTGCCAACACTGTACGCATGTGCTGCCTCCTTAATAAGTGGACGTCGATGCTATGAAAAGAAATAAGATGATTATTGTGACGAGATGTACAAACGACGTTGTGCAGGTTAAAGGTACGCATACGTGATTGAGAAATATAGCAGAACCTAGGCTAATAGCGCGCCGCTGTCAAGAGGCAATCAAGCCCTTGTATGTCGACCGTCTCGCTTTGGAAGCCATCAACCCGATTGTCCGATCCACATGAAGCCCGCAACTAGGATCCAGACAAGCGAGTCAACATCATTGGTGCCCAGAGGGAGGGTCGAACTCCCACTCTCTTGCGAGAACCGGATTTTGAGTCCGGCGCGTCTGCCAGTTCCGCCATCCGGGCATACGGCTACACG
>CABVRS010000029.1 GCA_902500745.1 uncultured Nitrospira sp. | reverse complement strand
AGTTCTACTTCCGGACGACGGATGTGACCGGCGTGGTGCAGTTGAATCCGGGGGTGGAGATGGTGATGCCGGGGGACAACGTGAGTGTGACGGGCGAGTTGATCAGTCCGATCGCGATGGATCAGGGGTTGCGGTTTGCGGTGCGCGAAGGCGGCAAGACGGTCGGCTCGGGCGTGGTGACGGAAATCTTGGCGTAAGTCGAAACGCGTTTAGTCGATAGATTAGGAGTAACGACGTGAAGGTCGATCAGCGAATCAGAATTAGGTTAAGAGGTTTCGACTACCGAGTCCTTGATCAATCCGTAAGTGAAATTGTTGAAACGGTTCGGCGCAGTGGAGCCAAAGTGGTAGGGCCGATTCCGCTTCCCACTCGAATTGAAAAGATTACGGTTCAGCGATCGACGCATGCCGATAAGAAGTCGCGCGAACAGTTTGAAATGCGCACGCACAAACGGTTGCTCGATATCATGGAACCGACACCTGAGACGATGGATTCATTAATGAAGCTCAATTTGGCGGCTGGTGTCGACGTAGAGATAAAGTTATAGGCCTCGAGTGCTAACGGCTCAACTCTAAGGGACGGCACTCAGAGCGCAACACACAGCACTGGACGAATATGACAAACGGATTGATTGGAAAGAAACTCGGAATGACGCAAGTGTTCGACGAGACTCGCTTGACGCCGGTGACTGTCATTGAGGCTGGTCCATGCCGAGTTGTCACTGTGCGAACAAAGGAGCGAGACCGATACGAGGCGGTTCAGCTTTCGTTCGGTGAGGTAAAAGAGCGTAAGCTCTCGAAGCCTGAACTCGGACACCTGAAGAAAAATCAAGCCCCGGCTAGTCGTATCCTGCGTGAATTTAAGAAGGACGGCGAAGCGGCGGTGGGGCAATTAGTCACAGTGGAAATGTTTAAGAAGGGTGATTGGGTTGATGTGATCGGCGTTTCAAAGGGTAAGGGGTTTCAGGGTGTTGTCAAGCGACATCACTACGCTGGTGGTCCTGAATCGCATGGATCCATGTTTCATCGGGCTCCTGGCTCAATCGGAGCCAGTTCATTCCCTTCTCGTGTCTGGAAAGGGAAAACGCTGCCAGGCCATATGGGATCAGAGCGTGTCACGGTTCATCGACTAAAGGTTGTGGAGTCACGGTCGGACGAAAATCTCCTATTTGTGCGCGGTGCGGTTCCGGGGGCGGCCAATGGAATCGTTGTCGTGCGGAAGTCAAAGAAGAGCTAGTATGCCTACTATCGATCTGATGGATTTGCAGAAAAAAAAGGTTGGGACGGTTGATTTGTCTCCACAAGTTTTTGGGTGTGAGCCTCGTGCCGCTTTGGTGCATGAAGCGGTGATTATGCAGCGTGCTTGCGAGCGTAGGGGTACGGCCTCGACCTTGCGACGAGGCGAGGTGAGTGGCTCTGGGAAGAAACCATGGAAACAAAAGCATACCGGACGTGCTCGAGCTGGTTCGCTTCGTTCTCCGGTCTGGCGCCATGGAGGAAGTGTATTTGGCCCGAAGCCAAGAAGTTACGCCTATTCAATGCCCAAGAAAAAGTATCGGGCTGCGCTTCAGAGCGCACTGTCGGCTAAGGTGGTTGAGGGGAAGTTGTTTGTGGTGTCCGATCTTTCCTTGCAACAACCGAGAACAAAGCTGTTGGCTCAAGCCTTGAGGCAATTTACCGGAGGTGCTCACGCTCTGGTGGTCATCGGGAAGTCGCAGACTGAAATCTTGCAAGCTGCTGAAAATTTGACTGATGTGAAAGTTCTCAGTGCAGATCAATTGAATGTCTATGATATTGTCCGCGCTCACGTCATTTTGATCTCGGAGCGAGAGCTTGGGCCTGTGAGTGAGGTTTGGTCATGAAGATTGAGATGCACAGGGTGTTAGTTCAGCCGTTATTGACCGAAAAAATCACTGGCCTTCGAGAGAAAACCAATACGGTTGGTTTTGTCGTTCACCCCGAAGCGAATCGAGTTCAGGTCAAGCAGGCCGTCGAGACATTGCTCAAAGTAAAGGTTGTCAAAGTCAATCTTATGAATGTTCGTGGGAAGGTGAAGCGGCTTGGTCGTTTTTCTGGTAAGCGGTCTGATTGGAAAAAAGCTTTTGTCACACTTAAAGATGGCGAAAAGCTGGAGATGTACGAAAGCGCCTAATCTTCAGCAAAGTTTGCTCGGTAGGGTTTAGAGAGTAAGGGGTATTGTTATGGGTTTAAAAGTCTATCGTCCAACGTCTGCAGGTCGTCGCGGTATGACGGCCGTGGTGTCTAAGGAGCTTACTGAGAAGAAGCCGGAAAAGTCCTTGACCTCGTTTCATTTGCGTAGTGGTGGCCGAAACAATAATGGACGGGTGACAGTTCGGTTTCGTGGAGGTGGGCATAAGCGGCTATATCGTCAAATTGATTTTCGTCGCGACAAAGTCGGTATTGCGGCGAAGGTTGCGGCTATCGAATATGATCCGAATCGATCTGCAAGGATAGCGCTGTTGAAATATCGAGACGGAGAGAAGCGGTATATCTTAGCTCCGGTCGGACTGAGTCTGAACGATGAGGTTCAATCTGGTCCGCAGGCAGAGATCAGGCCAGGGAATGCCCTTCCATTAATGAATATGCCTCTTGGTACCACTATCCATAATCTCGAATTGAAAGCCGGTAAAGGTGGGCAATTGATCCGAAGTGCTGGTGGGTTTGCACAGGTTATGGGACGTGATGGCGACTATGTGCAGGTTCGACTAAAGTCTGGAGAAATGCGGAGAATTTTAGGTGTGTGTATGGCGACGGTCGGACAAGTCGGCAATGTGGATCATGAAAATGTCAGTGTCGGAAAGGCGGGGCGAAGCCGATGGAAGGGGAAAAGACCGCATGTCCGCGGCGTGGTCATGAACCCAGTCGACCATCCGCATGGAGGTGGAGAAGGAAAATCAGGACAAGGAAATCCGCATCCTGTTTCGCCTTGGGGTCTTCCGACTAAGGGTTACAAGACAAGGCAAAATAAGAAAACCGAAAAGTTTATCATAGCTCGACGGAAGTCAGGAGTGCGCAATGCCTAGATCGATAAGTAAGGGGGCGTTTATCGACGGTCATCTGCTCAAGAAAGTGGAGCAGATGAATCAGACGAAGGATCGGAGGTTGATCAAGACGTGGTCACGTCGGTCGACGGTCGTCCCTGACATGATCGGCCATACCTTCGCTGTTCATAATGGGAAAAAATTTATCCCCGTGTTTGTGACTGAAAACATGGTTGGGCATAAATTGGGGGAGTTTGCTCCAACTCGGTTTTTCAAAGGGCATGGACAGGCGAAGACTGAGAAGGCCGTCGCACTGAAGTAGAAGGCTTAATGATATCCGCTTATCGATTATAGGGTTTAGAAGATGACTGAAGCACATGCAATTCTGAGATTTGTTCGTGTCGCGCCGCGCAAAGCCAAGCCGGTGATCGATATGATTCGTGGTAGACAGGTACCAATGGCATTGGCGATTCTAAAGCACATTCCTCGGCATGCCGCTCGAGTTGTTGAGAAAATCGTCCGTTCTGCTGTAGCGAATGCTGAATTGAAGGAAATGGGAGATAGCGATTCCATGGTGATCTCCAAGGCCTTCGTTAACTGCGGTCCCACGTATAAGCGCGTGCGTGCTCGGTCGATGGGGCGAGCGAATGCAATCCAAAAGCGTACGAGTCATATCACTGTTGTGGTGACAGCACCAGAAGATCAGAGTAAACAAAAGTAGGCCGATTCTCCTTTATTGAGGCATATAGCGCATGGGTCAAAAAACACATCCTATTGGGTATCGTCTTGGTTACAACTATACGTGGAGTTCTCGATGGTATGCGGGAAAGGACTACGCCAAGCTTCTCCATCAAGACGTCAAGATTCGGAAGATGGTCAAGGCTCGCCTCTATCACGCTGGGGTGGCAAAGGTCGAAATTGAACGATCCGGAGATCAAACTAGAGTAATCATTCATACCGCTCGTCCTGGGATCATCATCGGTAGGAAGGGTGCAGAAGTCGACAAGTTGAAGGCTGACCTGGAAAAGCAATACGGAGGACAGGTCTATATCACCGTGAAGGAAATCAAAAAGCCCGAACTTGATGCCCAGCTTGTCAGTGAAAACGTCGCAACTCAACTTGAGAAACGAGTGGCCTTTCGTCGGGCTATGAAGCGCAGTGTTCAGTCGGCTCTACGGCTTGGTGCTCAGGGTATCAAGATTATGGTTGCGGGTCGGTTGGGTGGTGCAGAAATCGCACGAACCGAATGGTATCGAGAGGGGCGAGTGCCTTTACATACGCTTCGTGCTGAAATTGATTATGGTTTCGCCGAAGCGCATACCACGATGGGGCAAATCGGAGTGAAGACCTGGATTTATAAAGGTGAACTTCTTCCTGTTCAACCTATGAAAGCAGAATCATCATTGGATCGCCGGTTTGGGTGAGGAGATCGAACAGTGTTAGCGCCTAAGAAAGTCAAATTCAGAAAAATGCAAAAGGGGCGGATGAGGGGGAAGGCCTACCGTGGTGGGCAAATCACTCTGGGTGAATTTGGCCTAAAGGCCTTGGAACCTGGATGGATTACAAGTCGCCAAATAGAGGCCGCACGTATTGCCATTACTCGGCACGTGAAGCGAGGCGGACAGGTCTGGACGCGTATTTTCCCCGACAAGCCGATTACTAAGAAGCCTGCCGAAACCCGAATGGGTAAAGGAAAAGGCAATCCGGAGTATTGGGTGGCCGTTGTGAAGCCAGGTCGAATTCTGTATGAGATGGACGGAGTCACTCCGGAAACTGCCCGAGAGGCATTTCGACTTGCGTCTCACAAGTTGCCGATCGCAACGAAGTTGGTTGTCCGTGGTGAGTTTGGGTAAGTTCTTGCCGGTGTGAACAGAAGTCAGGAGCAGGCATATGGCATTAGACGTGAAAGAGCTAAGAAACATGACGGCAGATGAGCTTGCCGAGAAGGAAAAACAGCTTGTGCAAGAGCTGTTCAACCTGCGCTTTCAGTTCGGTACTGGACGTCTTGAAAATCCTATGCAGATTCGGAAAACTAAGCGAGACATCGCCCGGGTGAAGACAATTCTTCAGCAGGGGATTGACCAGCCTGAAGGGGCGAAGAGGTAAAGGACGCTATGGCTGAAGTGGTGAAACGCCGTCATTGGTATGGCGATGTGATCAGTAACAAGATGCAAAAGACAGTCGTTGTGGCGGTGTCGAGGTCAGTGGTTCATCCGGTCTACAAAAAAGTTCTCAGGCGGGTGACGAGATTGAAAGCTCATGACGAAAGTGGGGTCTGTAAAGTGGGAGATCGAGTTAAACTTGTCCAGACCAGACCGCTGAGCAAGGAAAAGAATTGGCGGGTTGTGCAGGTTATGGAAAAAGGGCAACCTGAAAAGTAAAAGAGACTGTTCTCGGGGTTCTTTATTTGTGATACCGGTAGGAAGATCGTAATGATTCAGAATTATACTTATATGGATGTAGCTGATAATTCAGGTGCCAAGCAGGCTATGTGTTTTCATGTCTTTGGGGGTACAAGGCGACGCTATGCGTCGCTTGGGGACATTGTGGTTGTGGCTGTCAAGGAGGCCATCCCGCAAGCGAGTGTGAAGAAGGGTGACGTGAGTCGAGCTGTGATCGTTCGAACGACAAAAGAAGTTCGAAGAGAAGATGGATCGTATATCAAGTTCGATCGGAATGCCTGTGTCTTGATCAATAAAGAAGGGGAGCCGATTGGAACCCGTATTTTTGGACCTGTTGCCCGAGAGCTCCGCTGGAAAAAATTCATGAAAATCATTTCCCTGGCACCAGAGGTCTTGTAAAGGGGAGCGAACGAGGAACACGTGGACGCACTGAGAAAAAGTCGGATTCGAAAAGGGGATACGGTCGTCGTGGTTTCTGGCCGTGAACGAGGGAAGACCGGTAAGGTGCTTTCGGTCGACCTCCGTGCAGGCAAGGTCATTGTGGAAAAGTTGAATATCATCAAGCGACACACAAAGCCGAACCAGAAAGTGAAGCAGGGAGGCATACTGGAGCGAGAAGCCCCTCTACAGATTTCTAACGTCATGTATTTTTGCCCGGTGACGCAAAAGCCAACACGGATCGGGATTCGTGTGTTGGAAGACGGACGGCGCGTGCGCTTTAGCAAGAAATCCAACGAGATTGTGGAATAGGTTAGGTAATGGCCAAGGAACCAAAAATCCGATCGAGTAAACCAGCAGAACGAAAGACTGCGAAGAAAGAAGCTTCACCTCCACAGTTTGACCAGGGGAGTGAGGAGTCAAAATTCCGACCACGGCTTCGCGATCTGTATGAGCAGCAAGTCATTCCGGCACTGATGAAAGAGTTTGGGTACAAGAACGTGATGCAAGTGCCGCGGCTTGAGCGTGTGGTGCTAAATGTCGGAATGGGTGAAGCTGTTCAGAACGTGAAACTATTAGAGAGTGCTGTGACCGAATTGGGAATGATTACCGGTCAAAAACCGGTTGTCACAAGAGCGAAAAAAGCCATCGCCGGATTTAAGCTGCGGCAAGGATTGCCGATTGGCGCGAAAGTGACCCTGCGCAGTCGGCGAATGTATGAATTCTTTGATCGGCTGGTATCTTTAGCGCTGCCTCGTATCCGAGATTTTCGAGGCGTATCTCCGAAAGCGTTTGATGGCCGCGGTAATTATACGCTTGGCCTGAAAGAGCAGCTGATCTTCCCAGAAATTAAGTACGATGAAGTTGCGTCGATCCATGGCATGGATATTACGGTTGTCACCACTGCAAAGACAAACGATGAGGGCAAAGCACTTCTGAAGCATCTTGGAATGCCGTTTCGCGCATGAAAATAGTGGTAAGGCTGCGATAGTGTTTTTCTGATGGGAGGGGGCTTGTGTCACGATTAGCGCTGAGAAATAAAGCTGCGACGAAACAGAAGTTTTCTACGCGCGAGTATCACCGGTGTGGTGTCTGTGGTCGAGTGCGTGGGTATCTGCGTCGTTTTCGGATGTGTCGAATTTGTTTTCGACTGATGACGTTGCGTGGGGAAATTCCAGGAGTTCGGAAATCGAGTTGGTGACTGGTGCTCTCACGCTGATGACTGTCAACAGAGAATAGAAGGGTATAGAGGGTATAGCATGGTGACCGATCCAATCGGCGATCTTCTTGTTCGTTTGAAAAATGGTGCTCAGCGCCGCTTCGAAACAGTCACAGTTCCGACCTCCAAACTGAAGCGCGCGATTTTGGAAATTTTGAGGAGAGAAGGGTACGTTGACTCAATCGAAGATGCGGTGCGGGATGGCCATCCTGTTCTGAGCGTGCGGCTTCGATACATTGGTGAAGGGCAGCCTATGATTACCGGGTTGGAGCGTATTAGTAAGCCAGGACGTCGTGTCTATGTTGGTAGTCAGGATATTAAAAAGGTTCGTAATGGCATCGGCTTATCCATCCTTTCGACTTCAAAGGGAATTATGACCGATCAGGAGTCTCGCAAGAGTCATCTGGGAGGAGAAGTCCTTTGTTCAGTGTGGTAAGCCGGTTCAATCTCGATTGAAGGAATAGAAACAAGCCATGTCTCGCATTGGAAAAAAACCGATTGCCATTCCTGGTGGAGTGGAAGTTAAAGTCACGGGATCAACGGTCTCGATTAAAGGGCCGCTCGGGAAGTTGGATTGGTCTCTCGTGCATGGAGTGAAGGTGGCAGTCAATAATGGTCAGCTCATCGTCGATCGTGCAAACGATGATCGAAAGGTGCGGGCATTGCATGGGTTGACCCGTGCTGAGCTGAGCAACATGATTCAGGGTGTCACGAAGGGATATGAGCGCTCGCTCGAAATTACGGGAGTTGGCTACAAGACTCAGCTTCAGGGTCGGACGTTAAGCTTTAATGTCGGATATATTAATCCCGTGATCTATGAAGTGCCAACAGGTATCGATGTGAAAGTTGATAAGCAGACTCTCATCAATCTCAAGGGAGTCGATAAGCGATTGGTCGGGCAGGTTGCGGCTGACTTGCGCGCCATTAAACCGCCGGACGTCTATAAGCAAAAGGGCGTTCGGTATGCTGGTGAAATCTTGCGGAAAAAAGAAGGCAAGACAGGGAAGTAGGAATCGACGATGAATGCGGCAAACAAGGTTCGACAGCTTGAGCGACGACGGCGGCGAGTGCGACGAGTCATTCTGGGGACGGCAGAGCGACCTCGCTTAAACGTCTTTAGGAGCACGACTCATATCTATGCCCAGATTATCGATGATATTCGGGGTGCGACGCTGGCTTCGGCCTCGTCGCTTGATAAGACACTTCGTAAATCCCTTCCGTCGACCGGTGGTATTGAAGCCGCTAAAGCAGTTGGCAAACTGATAGCGGATCGTGCCAAAGCGGCGAAGGTCACGGCGGTGGTTTTTGACCGAGGTGGACGGATGTATCATGGCCGTATCAAAGCCCTTGCAGATGCATCCCGCGAAGGGGGATTGAAGTTTTAGGCTGAGACGGGGGTAGGTGCGAGCATAATGTCGGGGGCAAGTCTCTAGATGAACTGTCAGCGAAATTAGGACTGAGGGGTGCGAGCGTGCGAGTCAATCCCGATGAATTGAATCTGAAAGATAAAGTCGTATTTATCAACCGAGTCGCAAAGGTTGTGAAGGGTGGAAAGCGTTTCAACTTCTGCGCCCTTGTGGTCGTTGGTGATGGGCATGGGTGGGTCGGTATTGGGAAAGGAAAGGCTGCTGAAGTTCCAGTCGCGATTTCCAAGGCTGTCGAGCAAGCCAAAAAGCATCTTGTTCATGTCCCGCTCAAGGGTGGGACCATCCCGCATGAAGTGCACGGTCTGTTCGGGGCGGAACACGTGTTGTTGAAGCCTGCGGTCGATGGGACAGGCATCATTGCCGGAGGAGCTGTTCGTGCCGTTGTGGAATTAGTTGGGGCTCACAATATTATTGCAAAAACTCTTGGGCGTGGCAATCCATTCAACACCGTTCGGGCCACACTCGATGGACTCACCCAGTTAAGAAATTTGGATGATGTTCTTCGCTTCCGCCGGCAGGCCATGACCGAAGGACGGGAAAGGGCAACGGTCTAAATGGGCGCAGCGCAACCATCAAAAACTCTGGTATCAAAAGCTCCGAACGTGCGAGTAACATTGAAACGCAGTCCGATCGGAACGCCAGAACGCCATCGCCTTGTCTTGCGTGGCCTGGGTCTCCGGCACATTCGTCAAACGGTCATCCGTCCTGATACGCCGCAGGTGCGAGGGATGATTCATAAAGTTGGTTATCTGCTTGAGGTTGGTAGGCCATGAATCTTCATGATTTAGCTCCTGCAAGAGGGGCAAAAAAACGACGTAAACGTATTGGGCGTGGGCCTGGATCTGGTCATGGGAAGACTGCTACCAAAGGGCATAAAGGGTTGCTGGCTCGCTCTGGAGGGGGGAAGCGCCCTGGTTTTGAGGGTGGACAGATGCCGTTGGTGCGTCGGGTTCCCAAATTTGGGTTCACGAACCCATTCCGAGTGGAATATACCATTGTGAACCTCACAAGTTTTGCGGGTTGGACCGGAAGCGAGACGATCACCCCGCAGGCGATGGTCGATGCTGGATTAGTGAAGCGAAAAAAGCTGCCGATTAAAATTTTAGGTAATGGTGAGCTGAAGAAGCCACTCGTCGTTCAGGCTCATAAGTTCAGTAAGTCGGCAGAGGCGAAGATCCAAGCGGCCGGAGGGCGAGTCGAGGTCATCGGCGGTGCTTGAGCGGCTCCTCACCAGTTTCCAGAATATCTTTAAGATCCCCGAGCTCCGAACTCGAGTGCTGTTTACGCTCGGTATGCTGGTTGTGTACCGTGTTGGCTCTCACATCCCGACTCCTGGTATCAACGGGGAAGCACTATCTGAATTTTTGCAAAAACAGGGGGGCGCTCTCTTAGGGTTCCTCGATATTTTTTCAGGCGGTTCCTTGTCCCGCCTGACGATCTTTGCGCTGGGCATCATGCCATATATCAGCGCGTCGATCATTCTTCAATTGTTGACGGTCGTCATCCCGCATTTGACCAAGTTGGCCAAGGAGGGTGAACGAGGCCGCAAGAAGATCATTCAGTACACGCGGTTTGGGACGATCGGCATCGCTCTCATTCAAGGATTTGGGATCGCGATTGGATTGGAACAAATGAATCAGGGGGCCTTCGTGCTCACCGCAGGCTGGGGTTTTCGTCTCATGACGGTGATCACGCTTACGGCAGGCACAGGGTTCTTGATGTGGCTGGGTGAACAGATCACCGAGCGAGGTATCGGGAACGGCATTTCGTTAATTATTTTTGCCGGTATCGTCGCGCGGTTGCCGTCGGCTGTTGCTCAGACCTATAATTTGTATGAGATTGGCCAGCTCAATGCGTTCTTATTGGTGGCCTTGGCGCTTCTTATGGTCGCGGTCGTGGCCGCAATCGTCTTTTTGGAAAGTGGACGACGAAAAATACCCGTACAATATGCGAAGCGCGTGATTGGACGAAGGGTTTATGGAGGGCAGAGCACGCATATTCCATTGAAAATCAATACAGCTGGCGTGATTCCTCCCATATTTGCCTCATCGATTATTGCGTTTCCTGCGACGATAGCAGGATTCTTTGAGACGCCATGGATCAAGTCTATCGGGATGCAGTTGGCTCCCGGGTCGCTAGTCTATACGCTGATGTATGTGGGGCTGATCATTTTCTTCTGTTTCTTCTACACCGCGGTCGTCCTCAATCCTGTCGATATGGCCGACAACATGAAAAAGTACGGCGGGTTCATCCCAGGGATCAGACCTGGGCAACGGACGTCTGATTATATCTACAATGTTCTGACGAAAATCACGTTTGCCGGCGCCATCTATCTGGCCATTGTTTGCGTGATCCCCGAATTCCTTATTTACAAGCTGAATGTCCCCTTTTATTTTGGGGGAACCTCTCTACTGATTGTAATTGGTGTCGGTCTTGACACCGCTCAACAGATCGAATCCCACATGTTGATGCGGAATTACGAAGGATTTCTGGGTAAGGGAATGGCTCCGTTACGTGGGAGAAGTGGGTAGGGCTATGCGGCTGGTGTTCCTTGGGGCTCCAGGAGTTGGAAAAGGTACTCAAGCCGATAAGGCCGCAGTCCACTATAGCATCTGCAAAATTTCGACTGGCGATCTGCTTCGAGAGGCGGTTCGCAATCAGACCCCTCTTGGCCTCGAAGCCAAAGGGCATATGGATCGAGGGGGGCTCGTTCCGGATTCGGTGGTCATTGGATTAGTACGAGAGAAGCTGGCAGATTCGTCCAATGCATCTGGATTTATCCTGGATGGGTTCCCTAGAACGGTTCCTCAGGCGGAAACGCTTGCCAACGTGTTGAATGAACGAGGTGTACGTCTGGATCGCGTGATTAACTTCGATGTCTCTCGAGAAGAAATCGTAAGACGCTTGAGTGGGCGTCGGAGTTGCCCCAAGTGTCAAGCGACCTATCACATTGATTTTGCTCCCTCGAAGATGGGGAGTGCGTGTGAGCGGTGTGGAGAAGCATTGACTCAACGCAGTGATGATCGGCGCGATGCAATCGAAATGCGGCTCCGTGTGTATGAAGAACAAACGGCGCCGTTGATCAGTTTTTATGAGAAGCAGCAGTTGTTGTCTCGTCTTAACGGGGCAGAGTCGGTGGACGCCGTGTACCAAAATCTCATTCGAATGTTAGCGGCACACCAGACGGCATGATCATTCTCAAAACGCCTGCCGAGATTGATGTCATGGCACAGGCGTCCAGGATAGTCGCTGAGGCGTTAGAGATTGTGAGAAAGGCCGTCCGACCAGGGATCAGCACGGAAGAGCTGGATCGGATTGCTGAAGATGAAATACGGCTACGAGGGGCGCTGCCGGCGTTCAAAGGCTATCGGAACTATCCGAAGACCCTCTGCGCCTCCGTGAACGACCAGGTGGTTCACGGCATCCCTTCCAAGCGAAAGCTGAAAGAAGGGGATATCATCGGGCTAGATCTCGGCGCTATCGTCGGAGGGTTCTATGGAGATTCTGCTGTGACTGTGGCAGTTGGCGCGGTGCCTGAGACAACAGAAAAGCTTGTTCAGGTGACGAAGGAAGCACTGTACTTGGGAATTAAACAAGCAATGGTTGGCAATCGTCTGTCGGATATTTCACATGCTGTTCAAGAACACGTTGAAGCGTCAGGGTTTTCAGTTGTGACAGAGTTTGTCGGTCATGGTATCGGGCGACAATTGCACGAGGAGCCCCAAGTCCCCAACTACGGGAAGCCTGGCCAGGGCCCACGGTTGCAGCCAGGGATGGTGTTGGCAATTGAACCCATGGTCAATATAGGGAAGAGCGCCGTTCGTGTTCTCGATGATCGATGGACGGCCGTCACAGTAGATGGCAGTCTGTCCGCCCATTTCGAACACACGATCGCCATACAGCCAACCGGAGCTCCTCGTATCTTAAGCCAGTTAGAGAACATATAAAGATGGGTTCGTAGGAAAGCACACAACACGACGTGGCAAAAGAAGATATTATCGAAGTTCAGGGCTCGGTCGCGGAGACGCTTCCCAATGCCATGTTTCGAGTCAAACTTGATAACGGCCATGTCATACTGGCGCATATCTCGGGGAAAATGCGGATGCATTTCATCCGCATTCTTCCTGGCGATAAGGTCACGGTGGAAATGTCGCCGTATGATTTGACGCGAGGACGTATCACCTATCGCTTTAAATAAATGGGAGTTGGGAATTGGTATGAAGGTCAAATCATCAGTGAAGCCCATTTGTGCGAAATGCAAAGTTGTCCGCCGACGGGGAGTGGTCCGCATTCTCTGTAAGAACCCTCGCCATAAGCAGCGGCAGGGGTAGATAGGGGAGAGTGCAGGGAAAAATCGGATGCCAGCCTTTGGCTGGTGCAATGCACACTGATGGGAATGCGGTCCATGAGATTTAGATTACTGCTGATGCTGTAGAGCTGGAGGAAGAATGGCACGTATTGCGGGCGTCGATCTACCAAGAAACAAGCGAACCGATATTGGGCTAACGTACATCTACGGGATCGGCCGGACATCTGCCCAACAGATTCTTGATGAGGCAGGTATCGATGGAGCGGTTCGTGTCAAGGATCTGAGTGAAGACAAGATCGTCAAGTTACGCGAAATCATTGAACGCGATCACCGCGTCGAAGGCGATCTTCGTAAAGAGGTGTCCCTCAATATCAAGCGGCTCATCGATACGGGGACCTATCGCGGGTTGCGCCATCGTAAAGGGTTGCCGGTTCGTGGTCAGCGTACGAAGACTAATGCCAGGACGCGTAAAGGACGTCGTGCGGGTGTCAGTAGTAAGCCGCGCTCAACGGGGTCAAAAATGGCCGGCGCCTAATCTGTCGAGACGTCAGGAGGGGTTCGCATGAGTATCAAAAAAGGAAAAAAGAAAGAGCGCCGTATTGTTCAGAGTGGGGTGGCGCATGTTCAGGCATCATTTAACAATACTATTGTGACGATCACTGATATGAGCGGCAATACAGTGGTATGGGCGAGCGCCGGCAACCAAGGATTTAAAGGGTCGCGCAAGAGCACCCCGTTTGCGGCACAACGAGCTGGAGAGGCTGCCGCACGAAAGGCCATGGAAAGTGGGATGCGACAGGTTGATGTCTACGTCAATGGCCCAGGTTCCGGGCGAGAGTCGGCGATTCGTTCACTCCAGGGAGCCGGGTTGCGGATCAATCTGATTCGTGATGTGACGCCGATCCCTCATAATGGATGTCGGCCGCCCAAGCGGAGACGTGTTTAAATTCATGAATCGAAGAATCTGTTTTTTGGAAAATCCAGAGTGGTCGTATATAGGTGAATCAGTCAGCTAATTCCCGAGGAGGACGCAGTGGCAAAGTATCGTGGTCCTGTCTGTCGGTTGTGTCGACGAGAAGGTGAGAAACTCTTTCTCAAAGGCACTCGTTGTATGACGGAAAAATGTGCCATCGAACGGCGAAGTTATCCACCTGGGCAACATGGGCAGGGGCGCCAACGCACCTCCGATTATAGTCTTCAGCTTCGGGAGAAGCAGAAGCTGAGACGAATCTATGGCCTTCAGGAGTGCCAGTTCCGCGGCGTATTTGAACGTGCAGAGCGACAGACGGGTGTGACCGGCGACGCCTTATTGCGACTGCTTGAATGTCGATTGGATAATGTCACCTATCGATTGGGGTTTGGTGCCTCACGCAAGCAGGCACGACAGATGGTCAGCCACGGCCACTTCACGTTGAACGGTAAGAAAATTACAGTGGCTGGTGCATTGGTGAAGCCGGGCGATGTGATTGAGATTCGTGAGCGAAGTCGAGACATGGCGGCAATCCAAGCTGCATTGGAATCCGTCGATAGTCGAGGAATTCCCGATTGGCTTGAATTGGATAAAGGTGCATTCAAGGGAATTGTGCGGTCCTTGCCGGCGAAAGAGCAGATCACGTTACCGGTGAACGAGCAGATGGTGGTGGAATTGTATTCACGCTAGTCTGCTTTGGCAATTCGTTCTGTCGGTCCGGTGTCATCTGACAATGTGTTTGTTACTCGATGGTATGGAGGGTCGGTCATGATCAAAGCGATGAAAGACTTTCAGATCCCAATGCGGGTGGAAGTCGACAAGGACGCGCATTCGCCCACGTTCGGGCGGTTTACGACGGAAGCATTCGAACGGGGGTTCGGCACGACGATTGGCAATGCTCTCCGTCGCATTTTGTTGTCGTCGCTCACTGGGGCTGCTGTGACCACCGTGAAGATCGAAGGAGTCGTCCACGAATTTTCAACGATTGCAGGTGTGACGGAAGATGTCACGGCGATTATCCTGAATATTAAGAGTCTGCGATTAGCTCTCCACACGGATAAACCGAAGACCATTCGGTTGAAGAAGAAAGGACCAGGAGAGGCAAAGGGCTCGGATATCCTTCACGATGCAGATGTGACGATTTTGACACCTGATCTGCATATCGCCACGCTCGATAAAGACGCAACGTTGGACATTGAAATGACCATCAAGCATGGGCGGGGATATGTGCCGGCAGAACGTAATAAAGAAGAAGGCTTGCCGATCGGAGTGATTGCCATCGATTCGATTTTTTCGCCGATTAAGCGAGTCAATTTTTATGTTGAGAATGCGCGAGTCGGACGTATGACCGACTATGACAAGCTGACCATGGAAATCTGGACGGACGGAACCATTAGCCCAAGAGATGCACTATCGACCGGAGCAGGTATTTTACGTGAACACTTGGATATCTTTATCAATCCAGAGGAACGAAGCGAAGGAAAGAGCGAAGTCGGCTATGAAGAATCTCAGCGAGAGGTGAATAGGAATCTTTCGCGTAGTGTGAACGAGTTGGAATTGTCTGTTCGAGCGGCCAATTGCCTTAAAAACGCGAATATTAAAACCATCGCCGACCTGGTGCAAAAATCTGAAGGAGAGATGCTCCGTACGAAAAACTTTGGGAAAAAGTCTCTCAATGAGATCAAAGAAATTCTAACTGAGATGGGACTTTCGTTGGGAACCAAAATAGAAGCTGGGGCTTCCCCACACAATGGAAGCCCAAATCTTGAATAACGTTTTTTAGCCGAGGGGAACACTGTGCGACATAGGAAAAAAGGACGGCAACTTGGGCGGCAGACGAAGCACCGAGGGGCCTTGTTCAGAAACATGGTCACTTCATTGTTGGAGCAGGAGCGAATCGAGACAACCGGGGCGAAAGCCAAGGAGATACGAGGGTTTACAGATCGTATGATCACGCTTGGTAAAGAAGGAACGCTACCAGCGAGACGACGGGCGCTTGGCTTTCTCCGGAGCAAGACTGTTGTGTCCAAGCTATTCGACGACGTTGCGGCACGATTCAAGGATCGCTCAGGGGGATACACCAGAATTATCAAAACTCGTCGTCGTGTTGGTGATGCTGCAGAAATGGTGGCGATCGAGTTGGTTGCCCGCCAAGAGAAAACCCAGAAGAAAGCGACGGGTGCTTCCACAGCGCCGACTGCGTCAGGAGAGTCTGGGGCCTCGACATAGTTCTCTGGACAGTTCGCCCAGCAAGAAATAAAAGACTCCCACATGAATTCATGTGGGAGTCTTTTTGTTTCTGGACCCTGGCGGACGTTTACATGATAGCCCGTGCATGCTACGATCATGCCAGATATCGGCGTGCGTTTTGGGCTAGGGGCACACCTAACTGATGTGGGAGCTTATCGCGAGACGAACTCTTCTTGCATCGAGTGTCTTATTAGCTGCATTCCTTGGGTATCTTCTAATCAGAAACGCAGATTCTGTTCCGGCTAACCAACCGTTTTCCTTAGAGCCAATGGAACAAGCAGATGCCAAGCTTTCTGAATTTACCTTTACGCAATCAAAAGGCGACGTGGTGCAATGGCAAGTTCAGGCGAAACAGGCTCGAGTATTTGAACAAGAAAAACGAGCGTTGCTCCATGATGTTGCCCTTACCTTCTATGGAGGAGAGGGTGAGGAAGTGACGGTCCATGGGGAAGAGGGAACTCTCGATACCGCGACCAAGAACTTTATGCTGTCGAATCGCAAAGACCCCATCATTGTGACAACGAAGAGCGGATACACGATTTATACCAATCATTTAGCCTGGGCGGATACAGCTAAAGAAATTCGAACGGAAGATCCTGTCCGAATTGTAGGACATGGGTTGGAGATACGAGGTCTTGGGCTGCTCGGGCGGATGGAATTAGAAGAATTTGAGGTCCTACACGATGTGCAGATGGATCTGGTTCCTGCTTCTTAATGTGATGTGTGCTGGAAGCATCTCAGCCGCTCTTTCCGCAGAACCAGGAAGCCTGAAGCAGAGTGTTGAGGCGCCGGATGTGCCGACAACGATTACATCTAAAAAAATGACGGTTCGCAATCAAGATAGTCAGGCAGTGTTTGAGGGAATGGTTGTGTTGACGCGAGGCGCCCTTATTGTTCACTCGGATAAAATGATTGTGTCATTTCATTCGAAAAAGAGAGATGTCATCCAGCCGTCACCCGGTGGAATGAATCACGAAGAAGCTAATCAGAATCTGGCGTCGACACAAGGAAGTCGCGCTGCCTCGACGATTTCGAATCGATCCGTTAGTCGGATTGAGGCGACTGCAGAGACTCGCCATGTCAAGATCGAATACGAGAATGGTAACGCCACTTGCCAAAAAGCCGTCTATTTCGTCGACGGTGAAAAAGTTGTTCTCACCGGTGATCCAGTGGCATGGGAGAGGGGCACGCGTGTCAGTGGTAAGCAGATTACGATTTTTCTCGCCGAAGAGCGCAGCGTGGTAGAGGGAGGTTCTCACGTTCGTATTGAAGGTGAGGGAGCGAATAAGCCATGACTCAGCGTGTTCACGCTGAACCGAGCTCTCTCATTGATTCAACCTCCATCCACAATGGAGAAAGTCTACAGGCCACAGGATTGGTCAAGAGTTTCCGTGGTCGAAAAGTTGTCAAAGGAGTGGCAATCGAAGTCTATGCCGGTGAGGTGGTGGGCCTACTTGGTCCTAATGGAGCGGGGAAGACCACTATTTTTGATATGGTCGTAGGGTTATGCCAACCCGATGAAGGAGAGATAACTTTCAAAGGAAAGTCTGTGACCAGCCTACCGATGTACAAGAGAGCACGGAGGGGAATCGGGTATCTTCCTCAGGAATCATCGGTCTTCCGCCGGCTTTCAGTAGAGCAGAATGTCTTGGCGATTCTGGAAATGCTGGGGTATGCTCGTCAAGAACGAAGTCAGCGGGTGGACGCTCTGCTCAAGGAGTTGGACTTGCTCCATATTCGTAAAAGTATGGCCTATGCCCTCTCAGGGGGAGAGCGTCGGCGCTTGGAGATTACGCGTGCCCTCGCCGCCACGCCGTCTTTTATGTTATTGGATGAGCCGTTTGCGGGGATTGACCCCATCGCTGTTGCAGATATTCAACAGATCATCACACGGTTGAAAGAGAAGGGAATTGGAATACTGATCACCGACCACAACGTACAGGAAACACTTTCAATAGTCGACCGAGCCTACATCATCAACGAGGGGTTGATTCTGGAATCCGGGCCTCCAGAAGTGATTGTTCAAAGTGAAACTGCCCGAGCGGTCTATCTCGGGGAACAGTTCAAGTTATAAGAGGATCAACACTCAGCAATGAAACTGCGTCTCGATCTAAAGCTCAGTCAAAAATTGATTATGACCCCGCAGTTGCAGCAGGCGATTAAGCTGCTGCAGTTGTCACGTCTTGAGTTGCAACAGAGTCTTACGCAGCATCTCCTGGAGAATCCACTGCTGGATGAGATTCAATCTGATGTGGAAGAAAACGAGTCCTCGATTACTGATGAGAAAGCAGAGGAGGTCTCGGCTTCAGCAGGGCAGGAACAGACAAGTGCAGTCGAGACACCAGAAGAGCGAGGATCTCCGGAGGAATTTTCCGCGTCCGGGTGGGAAGAGTACTTCGGCAGGGATCGGCGGGATGGGCAGTCTGAGTACTCTGGAGGGGCCGATGACTTCCCCTCGTATGAACAGACCGTTGCCAAGGCGACGTCCCTTGAAGAGCATCTTCTCTGGCAGTTGTCGTTGTCGACGCTTTCTGAGCGAGACAAGGAACTTGGACGGTTAATTATTGGGAATCTGGATGATGATGGATATCTTCGTATTCCCTTGACCGAGGTCGTGGCTGGTTCTTCCTTTAGGGAAGCTGAGGTCGAATCCGTGCTCAGGGACATTCAGACTTTTGATCCAACTGGAGTCGCTGCAAGGGATTTAGCCGAATGTCTTTTACTGCAGCTCGGACATTTAGGGCGCAATCCCTTCGGCTCGCTCGGCTCTCCTCCCGGGGCACTCAAGGGTTCAGTGATCGAAAACATTATCCAGCATCATCTAAAGGACTTAGAAAAAAAACAGTATGCCAAAATTGCGAAGGCCTTAAACGTCACAATTGAAGAAGTCTTCCAAGCCACTAAAATTATCGGAGAGCTCGAGCCTAAGCCAGGGCGACCGTTCACTAATACCCAGAACTATGTCATCGTGCCAGATGTCTTTGTCGTCAAGAATGAAGGGGAGTGGGTTGTGCTGTTAAACGATGATGGGCTTCCACGGATGAGGATCAGCCCGTATTACAAACAGCTCATTTCATCTGGCCAGGGTGGAACTCCAGAAACCAAGGCGTACATGGATGAGAAGTTACGGGCGGCTCAATGGGTCATCCGAAGCATTGAGCAGCGCAATAGGACAATCGTCAAGGTGGTATCGAGCATTGTCAAGTTTCAGGAACAGTTTTTTGATCATGGCGTGCAGTACCTCAAGCCGTTGGTCCTCAAGCAGGTGGCTGAAGATATTGGAATGCACGAATCCACGATTAGCCGTGTGACGGCTAACAAATACATGTACTGTCCGCAGGGTATGTTGGAGCTGAAGTTCTTTTTTAATGCGGGACTTCAGCGGACCGATGAGCCGTCGAACATGCATTCTTCTGTGTCGGTCAGAGACATGATTAAAAACATGGTGGCTGATGAGGATGGGAAACGTCCTCTGAAAGATGAAGAGATTGCGGCGAAGCTTCACACCCAGGGCGTACTCATTGCTCGGAGAACCGTGGCGAAGTATCGAGCTGAATTGAATATCTCATCGGCCAGCCAACGTAAACGATTCTTTTGATAATCGCTGCTTTGCATCCAACGAAATACATAAATTGGAGGGAAGCATGAACCTGAGAATCACAGGCCGTCACATGGATGTCACCCCCGCCTTGAGAAGTTATGTGGAAACCAGATTTAGTCGTCTGGATCGTTATGGGTTGAAGACTGGTTCGCTTCAGGTCGTACTGGGAGTTGAGAAACTTCAACATAAGGCCGAAGTCACAGGTGCTGTAAGCGGGAAGCGGATACAAGCCAAGACATCAACCCCGGAGATGTATGCCACTATTGATGCACTCGTGGACCGTGTGGACGCACAGTTTCGAAAATGGAAAGATCGCCTGGTCAATCATAAGCCGATGAAGTCGAAGAAGCCGGTAGCTACGTGATCCCAGCAATGCCAGAATGAATAACCACCGGAGCACATTTTGGCATCGTAGTCAGATTGATAATTGCTCAATGCCGCACAGCTTGATCGAGAGGATGCGCTCATAAACTTGTCCTCCGCGTAGCTGTCATGTATGTACTCGCCAGCTGTGCGAACGTAATGAAGTAATGGGGGTGTCTGCAGGGGTGGTCTGGTTCTATGGCACGACTGAACCTCGTGATCATCAGCGGCTTATCGGGATCTGGAAAGTCCTACGCCCTAAAGGCCTTCGAGGATGCCGGCTACTTTTGCATCGACAATCTTCCTCCTGCGCTACTTCCGACCTTTGTTGATCTCTGCAATCAGCAACACGATGAAATCGCCAATGTTGCGCTCGGTATCGATATACGAGAGCGTGTGTTCTTTTCTGATCTTGTTGGAATCCTGGAACGAGTCAAAACATTAGGCCATTTGGTTCAGTTGGTATTCTTTGAGGCGCGTGAAGAGGTGTTGATCAGGCGCTTCTCGGAATCCAGGCGACCGCATCCGCTCTTGCCGCATCTCCCAGTTCTGGAAGGGATCCGATTTGAAAAAGAACGGCTGACCGAACTTCGACGGCAGGCAGATCGTATCATCGATACGTCAGATCTTACGGTTCACGAACTTGGGGAGCTGCTTGCAAAGGAGTTCCAGCGGGAATCCTCAGAACGCCGACTGACGATCTCACTCTTAACCTTCGGATATAAATTCGGGGTGCCGTATGATATTGATCTCTTGTTCGATGTAAGGTTTCTGAAGAACCCGTTCTTTGTACCAGAACTTAAGTCACTCCCTGGAAGTGACCCACGGGTGCGCGATTTTGTGTTAACGGAACCAGATGCCGGCGCCTTTATCAACCACATCGAAACGCTACTGAGATTTCTCCTTCCATTGTTTCAGCGAGAACGGCGTAGTTATCTGACGATTGCCATTGGATGCACCGGTGGACGCCATCGATCTGTCGCAATTGCTAGTCATCTCTGCGAAAGCCTGGCGACGTTGGGGTATGAAGTCGGGATTAAGCACCGAGATATCGATAAAACCTAGGTTATTACCGCAATCGCAGCCATCCGTTTCTCACATACCTGCCGGTTAAAGCCCTTTCCTTGACAGGTAGAGCATATTGACTATACTTACATTTGTGAATACTAACAGTCTTACCCCACGATAATAATACGCAAGTGAAGAAACCTAGAACTGTCTCGAAGCAAGAAGGGTTTAAGGCGTATGAAATATGCGATTTATTCGATATTTCCAAGGCCACGCTCTTTCGATGGGAACGGGATGGAGTTATTACCCGGCCGACTCGAGATTGGAGGAACTGGCGCCTTTACACAAGAAAGAATGTGGATGAAATCGAGAAAATTATTCGTGCTCGCAAGGCAATCGCGTAGAGTCGCAGGTACCGGACTATGATGAGTTCACTTAAGAAGCTCGTTGAAACCGACATCATCTCAATGTTGACGCCTCGTCGCCAGCTTATCGGGCTGGATATTGGGTCAAGCGCAATCAAGGTCGCCCAGCTGAAGGAAAGTAAAGGTCGGTATTTTCTGCAAAAGTTTGGAGTCAAGCCGCTCGAGCCCGAAGTGATCGTTGACGGAACAGTCATGGATGAAGGCCGTGTCGTTGCGGCGATTCGTGAACTTTTTGATGAAACCAATATTAAGCATAAGCATGTCGCTATCTCCATTTCAGGGCATGCCGTCATCGTCAAAAAGATCAACCTACCTCCGATGCCAGACGAGGAACTAGAAGGCCAGGTAAAGCTGGCGGCCGAGCAGTACATTCCCTTTGACATCAACGAAGTCAACATCGATTTCCATGTCTTGCCGCCGGATGGGGCGAGTGATGGACAGGATGACATGGCGGTGATCCTGGTTGCCGCAAAGAAAGACAAGATCAATGAGCTGACGGAACTGGTTAAGGCAGCAGGGTTGATTCCAATGGTCATGGATGTCGATGCTTTCGCGATCGAAAATATGCATGCGATCAATTATCCGATGGCGCAGGAAGAAACAACTGCGCTGGTGAATCTTGGTGCCAGTGTGATGAATGTCAACATCATTCGGGCAGGGGCATCTCTATTTACGCGAGATATCCCGCTGGGTGGGAATCGCTACACCGAGGCGATCCAACGTGAAGTGGGCTTATCGTTCGAAGAGGCTGAAGAGAGCAAGAAAAATGATCGAGCCGGTGATTCTGGTGGAGTGTCGGTCGGCAACGTTATCGACAGTGTAAATGCGGAAGTTGCCTCGGAGATAGCCAGGACTGTGGACTACTTCAAGAATTCCATCGCCAATTCTGAACTCAGTCGCGTGCTCCTCTGTGGTGGTGTGGCTCGGGCAAAGGGCTTGGTTCAGCAACTCGGTGATCGAATGCAACTCCCCGTGGAAATGGCAGATCCATTCGCAGAAATTGACATCGCAGGGTGCGATGCCGATCCCGATCTTCTGGCTGAGATGGCCCCGTCAGCAGCCGTCGGTGTCGGGCTGGCGTTGAGAGCGGTGGGGGACAGATGATTCGAATTAATCTCCTTCCCGGTGGGCCCAAGGGACGACCAGCGAAGCCTCAATATGATGTTCGTGCGCAAGCGTTGCTTGGTGTGGGTGTCATCCTCATCACCCTGGCCGGTTGCTGGTGGTATTCCTCCTCATTGGACGATGAATTGGAAGCTCGGCAGGAGGAAAAACAAGATAAGGAAAAGCAAGTTGCACAGCTGAAAGAGCAGGTCAAGCAGGTCCAGGACTTTGAGCAAAGGAAAAAGCTTCTGGAAGACAAGAATCGCATTATTGATCAGCTGGAGCAATCAAGAATGGGGCCCGTGAAAGTTCTTGACCACGTGAGTCAGAGTTTGGAGCCGCTCAAAGTGTGGCTCACGCGGCTGGGTGTCGCGTCTGAAATGGTCGAACTGGAGGGGAAAGCGTTAACAAACGACGACGTGGTTGAATTTGTCAATAATTTGCGCCGTACGGAATACTTTACCGGCATCAATCTGCAGGAGAGCAAAGCAACGGTCGAAAACAAGGTGAATCTGTATCAGTTTCGCTTGGCCTTTCGGCTGAAGGGGTAATAATGGCGTTGCCACAAGTAAACCTGGATGCGCTTCGTAATGTGCCGGCTACGCAAAAGGCCGCGCTCTTATTCCTTCTCGTCGGCGGCATGATCGCAGGATTTTACTTTTATATTGCAGAACCCAAGTCAGAAATCATCGCGGTACTGGAGGCTGAGAATAGTAAGCTCGAGAGCGAAATCCAAACACTCACGATCAAAGTGAAGCATCTTGATGAATTAGTGGCAGCAAACAAGCAACTGGAAATTGAGTTGGCCAAGAAGAAGGAACGACTCCCGCCGGAAGAAGAAGCCATCATGTTGCTGAAACAGGTATCTGACCTTGGAGTACGGCTGGGACTTGATATCAGGCTATGGAAACCGGGGGCGCCAACAGAAGATGCATCGAAGCTCTTTGTTAAAATGCCCGTCAATGTTGAAGTGGCGGGAGTCTATCACACCGCCGCTTTATTCTTTGATCGGATCAATCGACTGCCTCGCATTATTACGGTGTCCGGCCTCAAGATTGGATCTCCAAAGATAGAACAAGGGCGAATCGTATCGCAAACGACGTTTGATCTGGTGGCCTATGCCGCGCCGCAAGAGAAGCCGGTTTCGGGAGCACCGACAACAGCGAATGTTCCTAACGTCCCTCAAGCCGGTAAGTAAGGGATCGCCCATAATGCTGCGATTGATTATGAGTGAGAAGAAAGCCTGGCACTATTTCCTGATGAGTGGTCTTGGCATGGCGTGGGTGTGGAGCGCCCCGTTCTGGACCTTGCAAGTTCGAGCGGAGCCGTCCCCTCTTCCTGGACAAATAATACCTATGAGGCAAGAGGCCATAAAAATCCCTCCTGTTCCTGATATGCCGAGGACGGCTCCGTCTGCCATGGAAATGCCATCACCGGGTGAGGGTGCGCAGATGGCTCCCCAGCTGCCACTGACAGACGGTGTGGCTGGTGTCGGATACGATCCATCGGGCCGCCGAGATCCATTTGCTCCCATTATCCAGGAGCTTCAGCCAGGAAAAGTCGATACCACCCTTCCACCATTGCAACGTGTGACGCTGACCGAGCTCAACCTCATTGCCATTGTGTGGGGAGCATACGGTTACACTGCGATGGTTCAAACTCCGGAAGGTCATGGGTATACCGTACGTCGAGGGACGAGGATCGGGCAGAATAGCGGAGTGGTCAGTGCCATTACCGAGCGTGGCATTATTGTTCAGGAGCGGTTCACGGATGTCTACGGCAAGAAGCAGGAGCGGGAGTATGTCAAGCTCCTTCATCCCAAAGAGGGCTCAGAATGAAACCAATAATCTCTCGCGCAGATAGTTTCATGACGGCTAGATGCTTCATCAGAGCCTGGGGGCTCGTCTTTTTCGCTCTCATCGTCTGTGCAGAGACGAGAGCCGTTGCCGATGAGACCGATGCTGTGAAGCAAAGTGACATGGCACGAGCCGGAACGTCTCACATGCGATTGCTCGCTCAAGCTGTGACCGCTATTGAGGTACGCCCCGAAGCGGATGTGGTGACCGTTGTGATCGCCGGAGATGGGCAGTTATTCCCCGAGGCGAACTTTTTAGACGAATCCCGTTTGATCATCGATATCCCAGCCGTATCGTCCACTCTCAGGCGGTCAGTGATCCGCGCCGATCATTATCTGCTTAAAAAGATCCGAGTGGGACATCATGCCGATAAGATCCGACTGGTATTCGATGTCCCAGAACGTCCATCTTATTCGCTCGTCCGTGAAGCCAACAAGGTAGTGATCACCCTGAAACCGAGTGAACTAAAAGCCTTCTCCGCGAGTGCGACGCAAGTTTCCAGAGAGGAAAACGTATCCATCCTTCCTCGCTCGGGAAAACGGATGCTTGAAGCGAGAGATCACGTGGTCAGAAAGGCGTCAAGAATCGTCAGACCCACACAGTCTCAATTTAAGATACAACGAGCTCAGATGACGGAAGAAAGTGCTTCATCGGAGAAGGAGAGCCGGGCCGATGACCTTGTCATTGGGCAGACACGGTATGTCGGCCGACGCATCTCGCTCGATTTTCAACAAGCGGACATTACCAATATTCTGCGATTGATCGCCGAAGTCAGTGGCTTCAACATCGTCGTCGGAGAAGGCGTGAAGTCGAAGGTGACGATGAAAATGGTGAATGTGCCATGGGATCAGGCGTTGGATATGCTCTTGAAGATGAATGGCCTCGGCATGTTTCGTCAAGGAAGCATTGTCTGGGTCGATTCGTTGGCAAATCTTTCCAAGCAACAAGATGAAGAGGCACGAGCCAGAGATTCGAAGACAAAGGCCGAACCCGTGGTTGACCGTGTGTTCTATATCAGGCATATCCCGGCACAAGAGCTGATGCAATCACTCAGGCAGAATCTAAGTGCGCGCGGTCGGATGCAATTCAATAATGGAAGTAACGCATTGGTGGTGCAGGACACGGAATCGCAGTTGACTGTGATTAAGCAACTGGTCGAAGGACTCGACCTCGAAGTTCCCCAGGTTCAGATTGAAGCGCGCATCGTACAGGCTGATACGGTTTATGCCCGAGGGATGGGGATTCAGTGGGGGTTTAAGACCTCACAGTTTAATCCGAGCGATTTCC
>CABVRS010000028.1 GCA_902500745.1 uncultured Nitrospira sp. | reverse complement strand
GCCTACAAATTTGAATTGATGCCAGATGGCCAGCAGCAGAACCACATGCGTCGCTTCGCTGGTTCGTGTCGATTCGTATTTAATAGGGCTTTGGCGCTGCAGAAAGAGCGCTATGAGCAACGCGAAAAGAATTTGGGCTACGCCGGCTTGTGCAAGCTACTCACCGAATGGCGCAACAGCCAGGAAACGGCATGGCTGGCCGATGCACCGGTGCACCCCTTGCAGCAATCGCTCAAGAATTTGGAGCGAGCCTATGCCAATTTTTTTCCCAGCGTGCAGCCTGTCCACGTTTCAAGAAGAAGGGCCAGAGTGAGAGGTTCCGCTATCCGGATACTAAACAGATCAAGCTGGAGCAAGGTAATAGCCGCCTATTTCTCCCAAAACTTGGCTGGCTACGATATCGCAACAGCCGCGAAGTACTCGGCACGGTCAAGAACGTCACCGTGAGCCAGTTGTGCGGAAAATGGTTTGTCTCCATCCAGACAGAGCGAGAGGTTGAGCCGCCCCTCCCCAATGGCGACGCAGTCGGTATCGACATGGGAATCGCACGGTTCGCAACATTCTCTAATGGCAGCTATTTGGCCCCACTGAACAGCTTCACACAGCACGAAACTCGCCTGCGCAAAGCGCAGCGAGCGATGAGTCGCAAAACCAGATTCAGCAACAACTGGAAGAAGGCGAAAGCCCGCATTCAGCGCATCCATGCCCGCATCGGCAATGTCCGCCGTGACTACTTGCACAAAGCCACGACCGCGATCAGCCACAACCACGCTCTCGTAATCGTCGAGGATTTGCAGGTAAGAAACATGTCCGCGTCAGCGGGAGCCAGCCTCGAAGCACCGGGTAGACGCGTTCGGGCTAAGTCAGGCCTGAACAAACGCATTCTCGACCAGGGCTGGTTCGAATTCCGCCGCCAGTTGCAGTGTAAGCTGGCGTGGAATGGTGGATGGCTGCTCGCTGTGCCACCACGGAACACCAGCCGAAGCTGCCCAGACTGCGGCCACGTCTCAAGGCACAACCGACAGACTCAGGCGGAATTCAGGTACGTCGAATGCGGGTTCGAGGGCCACGCCGATGTGGTCGGGGCGATTAATATATTAAGGGCGGGACACGCCCAGTTAGCCTATGGAGAGGATGTCAGTCACGCCACACCTGCAAAGGTGAAACGTGCAGCCTCTGCGAAGCAGGAACCCACCGAAGCGACTCTGGCGCGGTTCGATCACTCGCCTGAGCGCCGTAAGAATCTCCGGTCTTCAGGCCGGGGAGGATGTCAAAATCCCAAATCGTTCGCACATATGCCAGACCGCATCCTGCATCCCCGGGAGATCCCGTGTGATAAGATCGCCCGGCACATACTCCACAATCGCATAACACTCCCCCTGGATCGGTAGGTACGGCTGCATCCCCTTTAGCTGAGTCCTAAACTCCCGTTCCACATTCGTCAGCCACCGCATGAAGCGCTTCGTTGGATACCGGCGAATCCGGCCATCGACAACCAACAGCCCCATCTGATTCTTCCCCGACGGACTCGTATCGTGATATTCCAATGTCAGAATACGGTCCAGGCTCCGTGTCGCCATGGGCTTTACCACTGTGGCTCCGAAAGCACGCAAGGTCATGGGCCTCCGTTGCTGTGAACCTCGCCATTGACCGGGCCTCATGCACCAGCCCCCACGCTAATACACCATACAGACTGTCGCCTCACGTCCACGTGTTCTGCCAACATATTGCATGCGCTCCTCGACTGCAAAGGCCCCACATTCCCGCTCTGGAATGATAAACACCACGCACTGGTAGCGACTCCCCTGCGCTTTATGCAC
Source organism: uncultured Nitrospira sp. (assembly GCA_902500745.1). GTDB lineage: Bacteria > Nitrospirota > Nitrospiria > Nitrospirales > Nitrospiraceae > Nitrospira_D. The sequence continues at coordinate 25,775 of CABVRS010000028.1, read as the reverse complement.
GGTAATGCAATAGCTTAACTGCAACTCATCCGCCCTGAGTGCTACCTCGCGCCCAGAGTCCAGGCGCAACGCTATCGTGTCACCCATTCCCCCAAGCACCCGCCCTTGCTCACCATTGACTGCTCGCTGACCGCCATCGTATCGAGTCTTCGTGACAATGACGCGATCGCCCGTTCGAAACCCACCGTGACATGGCAGTCCGTCCGGATTCACAATCTCCTGCAGCAATCGGTTCAACCGATCCACACCAAGGCCTCCTGCGTACACAGGGGACAACGCCTGCCACTCGACCCCAGTGTCTTGATAGCCACACACCACTTTCCGCAACTGATGCAGCAAAAGCGCCTCGGATGCGAAGCGAATCACCTGGACCTTGACCAGCAACGACCCCTTGGATCCTTCTTCGCCCAAGTGCACCACAGGCAAGACGGTCAACAGCTCCGCCATCACAGGAGTCGCTCCCACCGGGGCTAGTTGCTGCGGATCGCCGATCAACACGATTTGCCCGCGACAGCTCAACAACAATCGATACAGGATATGCCAGGTCAGCATGCCAGCCTCATCGACCAAGACCAAGTCGGCACCCACACTCGACACCGAATAGCCGCCGCCTCCATACCCCAGCAACTTGTGCAACGTCGTGGCGTCTTCCCCGAGGAGGGTCGCCGCTTTCCCGGTCATCGCCGTGGCCGCCACCGTCCCTCCTCGCTCACGCACCTGAGCACTGAGAGACCTCGCTAGCTCAGTCTTTCCACTTCCAGCCCCACCGGTAACCACCGTATACCGATAGCGCAACGCCCTGGCTTGCACGCTGGGACTCGCGTTACCTGAGTCCTGCTGATTCGCTCGAATCATGGCCAGGGCTTTCTTCCGCACAAAATACACCCCTGGGGAAAACCACAAGCCCTGCTCGCATTTCCCCGCACGTCCTGCCTGCAGTGTGATTGACGACGCTACCCGATCCGCAGGCAGTCCAATCAGCTCTGCGCACCGTGCCACAAGATGAGCGTCAGAAAGCCCTCCGATCCCTTCTTCATCGGCTTGTGCAAGGGCCTCCATCACTGCGGCCTTATAGTGTTCGTCACTATACAAGTCGTGCCCCAACACCTGTGCGGCCGCCACCGCAGCCTGAAATGGGAGGCCTCGACGTCGATATAGTAGAAACGGATCTGCAGCGATGGCCTGCACTGATCGTAGCGTTCCCTTGACGAGTTTGCGCGCCACGGCTTTCCAGCCTGCACAACACAGCCATTCCACCAGCGGGCCCAACAATTGAAACACCTTCACGACCTGACGTGGGGGCGAACGACGCAAGCCGAGCACCCCCAACAACTCCGATGAGCTCGCGCAGGCTTCGAATCGTCGTGATCGTATCCTGGACACCATCAGAAAAGGATCGGGCCCATTGGCTATCACTCGCCCCCAGCACTCTCCCACCTCTCCGACCGAAGGGACTGACAGTCCGTCCGGAATAAACGCCCGATGCTTACGAGCTATTTCGATCCAATCGCCAGACCCACGGCGCGCACGGGTCCGACTCGTGATCACCCCAACCACCTTAGGCATTTCCTCAGGACTGCCCGCCATCTCGGCTGAGACGACCTCCCCTTGCACGCGCACTTCTAAGGATCCAGAGCAGACCATGCTTCTCCCTCCCCATGCTTCAGCCATCACGCACTCATCTCTGCAACTCTGTGACATACCGTTTTGGAACCAAAACGGTATGTCACAGCTCGTTCACTTCAGCGAACCGCACGACCTCCCGGTCGATCGACGCGCTGCACGAACTCACCCGGAGGCCCTATGCTCGCTGAACTCATTCATCCACTCGCTCTCATGGAACATCAGGAATGGGAGTACCGGCCTCGTCCCTCGAATGCCGGTCCAGACCACTGCATCCGCAAACTCACGTACCATGCCCGGCATGCTCCCGCAAAAAGTCCAAGCGGTCGATTCCTCGTTGTCCTCGACGACAGTACTTGGCACGAAGAACTGGTGTTAAACTGGATTGCTAAGAGCACGTTTCATCTCCACAGCCAGCAGCTTGAACTGACCTGCGCGACCACGACCTTCCAGGGTCAGCCCTTCCCAATTAAAGGCCACATTGACGGCGTCATCACGGACCTCTTGGGAATTGATCGCCTTCTAGAGTTAAAGGCTGTCGAACACTTCACCTTCACTCGCTATGCAGAAGGAAATTACCCGACTAACTATCTCGTACAAGTGGTCTTCTATCTGGTTGGTTTGGCCGCACTGAATCCTCATATCGACGAAGCTCTCCTCCTCATCAAAAACAAGAACCAAAGCGCATTCCTTGAATATCGAGTCCGCTACGACCGGGAAAACGACCGCCTGACGGTCCTGGAAATCACCCACAGTACAGGCACACGCGTATACCCCCACCAAGACTTCGTGGGCTTGTATCAAGAGGCACTCCGACGCTTTGAAGAGGTGGAACAGTACCGTGATCAGGACGCGTTGCCCCCACGCCCGTACCCCAATGCCGACAACTTCCATTGCGCCTACTGTCCGTATCAGTTTTGCTGGGAAGGGGTCGACCAGGTCCCCATTGAGGGAATCGCGGAACTTCGTACTGGGCTGGTGCCGGCCGTGGAGGAGTATCTCGACCTACAAACTGAGCTTGCAGCGCTCACTCCGAAACAAAAGCGACTGGACGCCCTAAAGCAGCAATTTAAGTTGGAATTGCGCACCGAGGGGATCACGCGCGCGGAGGGGCATGGCTACTACATCGCGTCATCACCCTATGAACAGAGCAAATTGGATCAAACCAAACTCTCTAAAGCCACTATTGAACGCGCGACCGTGAAGGAAACTTACAGCCGTTTCTCAGCAGGCCGACTGTCCAAAGTCGTCGACGCAACCAAACCGAAACGCCGGTCCCCTCTCAAAAAGCCTAAACCGACGACTCAAATCGCGTAACTGTATTCATCAGCTGATTATCATGACTAGGAGGCATCATGTCCGACGCAGACAAACCCACGTTCATTCCCATGAACCGCATTAACGGCATTTCTAACCGACGCCGCATGCCTATCATCGGCAAGATCCGTCTCGGCGTAAAAGTGAGCGGCCCCAGCGGGTTCTACCCCAAGGAAACGCCTCATTTCGTGGTCCCAGAAGAAGTAGCCAAGGTCTTCGGGGCGCAACCCAAGGAGTTGGAGGTGATGTTCGTCTCCAACGATCCCACGGTCAACTGCCCGCAAGCTCTCCGCTGGTATGGAGAATCCGCCGGACTACAATGCATTGGGAACAATCAGGTGGCTCGTCGCCTGAATCAAGACACCTGGAAAACTGAATCGCGATCTTGTCCATGCGAGAAACTCGAGTCCGGAGAATGCGGACCACGCGCAAATCTCATCTTCATGATCCCGAAAGTCAGCAGCGGCGGCCTGTTTCAGATCGATTCCAGCAGTATCAACTCGATGGAGAAGATTAACTCCTATTTCGATTTCCTCGCGCTCACCCTCGGACGTATTGCCATGATCCCGCTGAAACTCCGTCGCGTGCCCGTCACTAGACGCCGCGAAGGACGCCCGACCACTCATTATCCGCTCGAATTGCGCTATGAAGGCTCAGCGGACGAGACGACCAGGCACCAACAGGAAACGGAGACGGTCCTGAGAAAGATCAAGATGTTGGAAATTCAGGAGCCGATTGAAATCAACCCGGTTCTGGATCCAGGCGCACACGTCGTCATGGAAGAGGAGTTAGAAGAAGATCCCAGCCCCATACCAGCAGAGTCCGTGGGAGAGCTCGGGTCTGAGACGCACAATCCGGCAATCCCACCGATGTCCACGCCCGAGACAGCCGCCGCGAAAGCGCCGGAGGCCACTCCCCCACCAGCAGGTCCGCCCATCTCACTGGCCCAGACCAACTACCTGCTTCGGCTAACCAAGGACTTGCCACTCACAGAGGATGAGGTCCGCGTGAAAGTCCGCGCACTCACACAGCGCGAAGCGTCGGGACTCATCAAGAAACTCCTCGCTGAAGACTTTTCTTTCTTCACACCGAGCCCGAACGCTCCTCCGGCCACGCCTGTGAACACAGGGTCAGCAGCCGATACCATGACCGATCCTCAGTTTAAGAAAATCATGGGCCTCGTCCTCTCGATGGGTATCCCAGAACCGCACGTGAAAACTCTGACTGCGGGATACACGAAACGACAAGCTTCGACGCTGATCGACCAACTTGTTAGCGGAGACTTTTCAGCCTTCCAGGAGATGAAGGAGGAGGAACTGCCAATCCTTACCACTTCTGGGACAGTACCAGGGGAGGCGGAACCGGAGTTCTAGGCCACTGTCAACCAGGCAAAGGGAATGTGAGAGTGCCTCAAGGGCGGCTCAAGGCCGTCCTTGAGCACTTATGACACGAGCGCAACATATTCCGGGACACGCTTACTCATGGGAAGCAGGTAGGCGCGCGCCATCCATCATTGAAAGACTTCCGGACGCCTCCCCAAAACGCAACAATTCTTCCTGCGTTTCTGGGCGTAAAGACCCAAATATTTGAAGGATATTCACACAGTTGGGATTGCGTCCGAACAATAATCTCGCGGATTCAGATAGATACCCGGCATCCACCAGGTAGGTCTCCGACGATTGGCCTAAGACCTGGGCCAAGCGCGCCACTTCTGCTTGGCTCAACCGACCAATGCCTGACAGCATCTGCTTCAGTCGTCCACCCAGCTGCAGCTGCTCCGTAACCCGAGAAAGATCATCGTCCGAATATTGACTTACGTCTTGCCGGACCCGCTCCAAAAAGGCAGCAGGCATACCCGAAAGAATCTGATCATCTAAAAGTTCCGCGACTTCGGGCGAACACACCTCCCGAGCTCGGGCGAGCAGAAGTTGATACGTTCGCCGTTGCACATCGAGCGGGGAACCACCTAGGCACTGCGCAATCCGCCGCAACATATCATCACTCGGGAGAATCTTTTTCCGCCCGCTGCTCTTTCCCCCTTCAATAATCGATATGTGCGAGGCAGTACACCCCAATTTTTCAGCCAACTCCGTTTGAGTTAGATTCTGGGCAATCCGCATGCGGACTAACAAATCTTTGACCAGCACCATACCCGCTGCACTCTCCCGATAAGACTTAGACAGATGCGCAACCGTCGCTTGCGAAGTGATTAAACGCTTGTTCGCAAATTATAGGAAAACCCCAATCTATTGTCCATACGCCTATGGGGATTACTCTACCTTCCCAATTTCAGACCCCAAAAAACCTGCGTATAGTCCTGCTGACATTCCCGAGGGCAGTAACACAGTGATGAACAAACAAACATTTGTTTATGTTGGTCATCACCACTTACACCAAAGGAGAAAGGACAGCCGCATGAATGTCACGTCCCATCCTGTTCCTGAAGAAGCGGGAAAACTTCTCGCACTCATCCAGTGCGAACTCAACCTCAGTACGAAGGCGATGTCCAATCAATTGGGCATTACCGACGTCTGGATGCGCCGGCTGCTCAACAACGACATCATTCCCTCACAGCACCTCCTGAAAGCCATCGTCACCCTCTATGTCAACCATCCCGATCCCTGCACACTGAACCATCGCCGGGACCTGGCGCACAGATTCACACAAGCCTGCGCACGCACATATTACGAACGGAACCATCATCGTCTCCAGCAACGTTGCCACACGCTCTTTCATTTTCCGGAACTCACGGCCTCACTCATCTAACCCCATCGGAAAGGACAACCATATGTCGTTTCGAACACAAGCTCAACAACTCGCCATCGACTCAGATGATACTTCGCCACTACTCAAGCTGTTTCAGCAGAGCAAACCCATCATCCACTCGATCGCGAAGCGCTACTGCAATTTAGATCGCTCCTATGAAATTGAAGATTTAGAGCAGATAGGATTTCTGGCCGTCAGAAAGGCCACTGAGAAATGGGATTTTTCCCGTGGCAACGCCCAATTCCAAACCTTCCTCTATCGCTATATCCAGAAAGCATACCAAAGCGAATTTGATGGCCGGGACAAATTGGTCGAAATCACAGATAAAGACGACCAATACGTCAAGACGCTGCCCTATTCCACATTCATCAAAGAAAAGCGGCGCTTACACAGCCAGGGCTTTAAAAGTCGCATCTTCCGAAGGCTTGTTCCTCTGGCGACTCACGAACCGCCCGTCTCCCCTGACGCCTCGCCTGAATCCCTGGGACTGCCCGATCTACCCAACACCGATGAGGTGCTGGCGTTCACGGCCATCGATCGGTTCATCGAGTTCTCTCGCAAACGCGCCAGGACGATTCCGCAGCCAACCGCCCTCGATCACAACCTGTTGACCGAGTCGGAGCAGACCATCACGCGATTCTCTCCTGACAGTGGCAGCTCCGTTCGTCATGCACGGAAACGTCGAAACTATGCCAACTGATACGACACGAAGCCTCGCGGAAACCATCTGCCGGGAGGTGGGGCTCCACGCAGGGCCTACTCCGATGCCCATGGAGCCAGTTCTGCCCATGAGCGGGTTCAGGGAGATTTGCCGTGCCCACAATATTCCCTGCAGTGATTGGAAGCTCTATCGGTGGTTAACCTTGGAACGCGATAGTCTGCCAAGGCTCGTGCAAACCATTCTTCAGCATGCACCGGCCCAGTGGTACATCGTTACCACCCCGTCTCAGGGCCGCTATCGAGGTCGGCAATATGTGGTCCCTCTGCACTATTTGTCCGCGCTTCATCGCAACTTTGCAATCCAACGTAGACTGACAAAAAACCTCGCTGAGCCGGACTCCAGCGCTCAACAAATTGCCAATGGAATCCTCCGCCGACAGCCCACGATCACCAGTCATCAGCTCCAACGGGAACTTCATCGTCGCGGGCATGAGCTGTCCCGACGTCACATTTACAGAATCATCGCTCGTCACAGTCAGCAACAAGGAGTCCGGCATGCAGATCATCATGATTCCCATCTCGCAAATCCGAGTCCATGAAGAATACGCCACCCTCTTTCCCCCGCTCACCCCAACCGAGCGAGAGAGCCTGAAAGTTAGCATCCAAGAGGCTGGAATTCACGATCCGCTGCGAGTCGAACGACAACCCACTGACATAGCCTCCGCGCAACCCTATGTAGTACTAGCAGGACACCACCGCCTGAGCATCGCGCAGGAACTCAACATCCCCGAAGTGCCCTGCATCGTTGTGACAACCTTGGAACTGAAGGTCGCCGCGCTGTTCGATAACATCCATCGACGCCAATTGTCGGACACTCTCCGCCAACAAATGCAGGATGAGGAAAAGCGCTACCGCACCAAGCTAAGGGAACGGCTGATTCCAGAGCTCTTGGATGTGCTTCCCATGCTGCCTCCTGAAGTGCAACTCCAACTCACACAATCCAATCACGATACTCAACGTGATTTCCTCTCAAAGTGGATGGCCCAAATACAACAGGTGAGCATTCAGCGCTTCCCGGAACCACAGAACAACAAATTCGCCGCAGAAGAACCGGACACTTCGGAAACACCAACCCCCAAGGGGCACAAACAGCTGATCCGCCAGATAAATCAGCTGACCAAGGATTTTGAAAGACAGGTCGCACAGCAGAAGAAGGAATTAGAGGAAGTACGACAACACAACGTTTCGCTTTCTCGTCAACTGCGGGCACAGACTGACGAGAAGGAAAAGTTACACGAGGAGCTCCAGTCCCTTCAACGGCAACTGACGAGCGACGATCTCGACCACAAGGCCGAGCGCATTCTCAAACTACAGCGCAAAGGTCGCTCCCAGAGCCTGACGATCGACGAGGCAGGCCCCCTCATTTCTGGGCTGCTGCACACACGTAAAACCATCCAATTGCTTCAGGCCTTTGCCCAGCGCATTGCCACCTTGACCACCCCTGATCAGACTACGATTCTCGAACATATCAAGTTCACTAGCCAGGCCCTAGGAGAGCTCGAACAAGTGCTCCCGAGCCCCACAGCCTCGCCGCTCCACACACCGCGACAAACGCTGTCAGTACACAAGGGGCTCTCTGCTGATACCTAGTGCTACGTAAGCTTATGGGGAAATCCCCAAGTCAGCGCCCCAATGCAACAGGCATTTGGCCACTTGTCCGAGACATCTAATACTTGTACTACTGAACTGTGGAAACTGGAGAATCTACACATGCAGTGTTCCTCTCCTGAATCGTTCGCATCCGTCGATCACGCCCAACCGGGCGAAGATCATCGGTCTGTGCTCCGCACAACACTTTCCAAAATCACTCTGTATAATTTTGCCGCCGCACACAGTTTGGATACACCAATCGAACTGACCGAACGACTCCTGTTGTGCATCTTATTGGCCAATGAAGACCGACACCTCTCGCGCACCGAGCTACACCAGATTACCAAGATCAACCCATCCACGATCGATAGCGCTCTCCTCAATCTTGAGCAACGCAATGAAGTACATACGCTACCGCAGCACGCCCCTGAACAGACCAGCTACGAACTCACGGCGTCCGGACACACTGTAGCTATCTCACTGGAATCGTGGACCACCAGCTTCTACCAGTATGCGGAATGTGGATCAGATGCCGGGGTACGAGATCTGCTCCACCAACTCCAACGGGCCATCTATAGCCTTATTGCGACCAACACAATCCCAACAACTCGGGCATGCATTGCTTGCGACTTCTTCGCGCCTGAGTCCCAAACAGGCGGATACTGTCGGTTCCTGAGCACGCCACTCACAATCCAGACGACCAGGCCTACCGCTTCTGACACCCGCACTCCCTAACCCGACCAACATCCCTCATCTATCAATTCCCGAAAACCGCACTCCGTCCAATTCCGGTAACACATAGGTACTTCATGTCTATCCATGACGCCAACACGACATCCGTGGTCCCGCTCCCTCTCGATCCGTCGTTGCCGATGGAGGATCCGTCTGAACCATCCTCCCACACACTCCCGTCTCAAACACTCCCAGACTGGCTGCACGCACGCATTCAGACACCGGATAACATCACCCAAGAGCGACAAATAACTGTCTCGCTTGATCTCGCCACGATCTCGCCCCTCATTCAGAATGCGCAACTCAATCCAGAGCAACTCGCCGTGGTGACAGCCCCAGCCGAACCGACACTGGTTTTGGCTGGCGCTGGCAGCGGTAAAACCCACACGCTCATTCATCGCGTTGCACACCTCGTCACCCAAGGGCTTCCTCCCGATCAAATCCTTCTCATTACGTTTACGCGCAAAGCCGCAGAAGAAATGATCCACAGGACGCAACTCCTTCTCCAGCAACACTCATTGAAGATCCAAGGCGGCACCTTCCACGCCATGGGGTTGATATGGCTAAAGCACTATGGAGGCGCACTGGGTCTCCCTCCCAAGTTCAGCATCATGGATGAAGACGACGCGCAGGGACTGGTGCATTTGTTGATGAGCAAACTGTCTTTTTCCCGTCGGAAAGGGTTTCCCAAGAAACAACACATTCTGGCCCTCTTCAGTCGGGCCGTGAATACGCTTCGCTCGATTGCGGATACCGTCTCCAGCGATTTCCCTTGGCTTGAAACACACACCCCTCAGCTCGTCGTTCTGTTTCGTGCCTATACGGAAACGAAATGGCGCCAACATCGCGTGGACTACGACGACTTGCTTTTCCTGGTGTACAAGTTACTCTGCCTCCATGAGCCTACCCGTCGCAGACTCGGGACACACTATCAGGCCATCCTTGTCGACGAGTACCAGGACACGACCAAACTCCAATCCGAGATTATTAGGCTCCTGGGCAGCCACCATCACAACGTGATGGTCGTCGGTGACGACGCCCAGAGTATCTATGGCTTTCGCGGTGCCCATACGAAAAACATGTTGGAGTTTCAAGACGCCTTCCCCGACGTGCGGCTCTACAAACTCGAACACAACTATCGCAGCACAGCTCCTATCCTCACCCTGGCCAACACCGTTCTCCATGATGCAAAGGCTCTCTATCCGAAACGACTCTTCACCACGAAACACGGCGGCCAGCCACCGGAACTAATCGCCTGTTATTCAGAACAGGCGCAAAGCGATTTACTCACGGAACGTATCCTGCAATGCCGCGACGAGGGTATTCCCTTCCACCGCATGGCGGTCTTATTTCGCTCCTCTGCCCACTCGAACAACCTTGAACTGACGCTAGCACGGCATAAGCTTGCCTTCGTCAAATATGGTGGTCTCCAGCTAACCGAAACAGCACACTTCAAAGACGTGCTCGCGTATCTCCGCGCGGCAGACAATCCTCTCGACAGCAATGCCTGGCATCGGCTACTCCTGCTCCTCGATCGCGTCGGGCCGAAGCTCGCCGAGCGGCTCATCGCCACCATGCAGGAGGCCCCCCACCCTCTGGACGTGCTCGATCATGTCCCTGGCAAGGCGGAATCAACTATCCGGCTTTTAAATAACGTTATCCGGACGACACAGGACGATACGATTTCTTTAGCCGATCGTCTCACCTTCGTAATCAAACACTACGAGCCGATTCTTAAACGCGATTATCCAGAAGATGCCAAAGTCCGGCTCGAAGATCTGAAGCAACTCTGCTATCTCGCGCGGCAATCACTCACCTTAGAAGCATTCTTGGAAGACCTCACGTTGAACCCTTCGACCACACCGGGGACCAAGCATGCCCACCCAGAACACCACCTCGTTCTCTCGACAATCCATAGCGCCAAAGGTTTGGAGTGGGATGTGGTCTTTGTTATCTGGGTCCTCGATGGGCAGTTTCCTCCCGTCAGAAGTTGGCATGACGAGGACGCCCTTGAAGAAGAACGACGCCTCCTCTACGTAGCTATTACGCGACCGCGGAACCAGCTCTTCCTCACATATCCGTCAGAGCACTATCACAACGCATCTCAGCAGAACCTTGACTCGCTCTGTCGGTTTCTCGCGCCGATCCCAGACGACATTCTTCCTGGATTCGCGATGGATCAAGTCTGATGAAGTCTCCCTGCATATTCCGTTTCGAGTTCCGCACCCAATGCGAACGGAAGGATCGCCCCTTTGTGGCACGCGTGACATGGGACACCGAGACCAAATCTCTGGCACGTGGTTTTTATGCCATTCAAATCACCCCAGTAGGCCGTTTTGGGGCCGTCGGTGAATGCACCTTCGATGCCGCGGTCGGGGACATTGTTGAAGTGAAACGCGGTGAAACAAAAGACCGGGAATATCGCGGCTTCTATCTCGTCGTCCCCAAGGGATACTTGATCCTCGTCGCGATTGCCGATGAGGTCGATGACGCCCTCAAAGTCGTCCAATACGTGGCCGGGCAGGCTTCACCTCAAGACCTCGCAAAGGGACATTGGCGGTTCGAATCTGCCGCAAGCTCGTGGAAGGGCAGAACGGCGCCCGTCGATCAGCCACGAATGGAACCACATCCCCCGCGACCTGTGGCGCAGTTGCCACCGATCGAGAAGCGACAGACTAAAGTCACGGGAGAGCCAGCTTCCTCCGCACCTCGAAGCAGCACCACTCGTTCCTTCACACGGGTTCGCAGACATACACCCCAGCCAAGCAAGGATGAGAAGGAATGACGTTCCTCATCGCCAGTTTCCATGTACGGCTCCATTACACATGGCTCATCGGATTTGGTCTCATCACCTGGAGTCTCGCAGCCAATTACTTTCACGACACGCAGGCTGACCTCCCCGTCAGCTACCAGTGGGCGTCCGGAGCAATCGCCACCCTCCTCATTCTCGTCTCAGTTTTTTTGCATGAACTGGCCCATGCCGTCACCGCCCGGCGACTCGGGTACGCCGTCAAGACCATCGAATTGCACATTCTCGGAGGTTGGACAATTTTTGAGCGGGAACTCTCAAGCCCTCGGGTGGAAATTCTGGTCGCCCTCGCAGGTCCAGGTTGCTCCTTTCTCCTTACCATTCTCCTCTATGCGCTGAAGGCAGACCCTCTGGCAAACTTCCTCTACAAAGTTAATCTCACACTCGGCGCCTACAATCTCTTCATTCCCTGCCTGCCAATGGACGGCGGCCGCATCTTACGGGCAGTCTTGTGGACTCAAACCCATTCCTTTGCGGTCGCCACTGAACGTACCGCTCAAATGAGCAAACAAATCAGCAGCGGCATGATGGCCATCGGCATTCTCGGCATAATCTTTCAGTACCAAACGCTATGGCTTGCGATTATCGGCGGCATTCTCCGCATGATCGCCGAGACCGCTTATCGCACCGTACAACAGAGTGAACAGCTCACCAGGCCGCTGCAGGAAGTGATGATTCCGCGGGATCGCATGGTGACGCTGGCCCACGATACGCCCCTACAAGAGCTGCAAGACCAGTTTCTTCGTTACGGGTACCGAGCTTACCCCACCGCCGAACACGGGCAGATCACAGGATTGGTGTATTACAAAGACGTGCGCACCGACCCCAAGTGGCTCGCTCCGAACGGAACGACCATCACCCCGTTCATTCGCAACTTGTCCTCAGATCTAATCGTGCACCCGGTTCACACTTTACAACGGGCGCTCGATGCGATGCTCCTCAGCGGTTCGGATCAGCTGTTGGTGTTTGCGGGTGGGACGTGTGTCGGAATGGTGACACGCTCGATGATCGCCCGAGTCCAAGACGCAATCGGCGATCCGGACTCGGGCCCTACGCTTACGCGGCAGAGGGAGGGGTTTCCGATTTAGGGCTATTGACCGCAGGTGTAGGAAACTTCACCTGGACGTAGGACGCACTGCTATCCAGCGTCTTCCCTTTGTACCACTGCCCATGAGTACGCATGTAAAAACACCGCTTTGGCAAATGCAACACGCGGTCTCGCAACACCAAGCGTTCTTCATTCAGATGCAACGTGACGTTGCCTTGCACAGACACGACCGACCGTGGCCGTTGCACCAGCGGAGAAGCATCCTCAACACTTTGCGCCGTCTCAGCATGATTGACTCGAAAATAGATCCAGCTGTTGATATTGTCGCTGATACTTCGGGCCAGATCCGCCCCAATCTCAGCCGACATTTGCGCACCTGATTGCTCATAGAAGTGCAGCCAAACGTTTGCCCCGCCGGCCTTATTGAAAATTTCTTGAATCCCCGGATACAGCACGTTATGCCCTTCGTCGATATGCACGCACAACGGAGGATCCAACTGACGGCCGGACGCGAAAAGACGTCCAACGAGACTTTGAATCATAGACACAAACACCCGTCCGAAAATGAGGGACGCGCGAGGACTCAACAATGACCCAGTATGACATACCAGGATGACCCGCTTGCCCTGCTCCAGACGAGTGATGAATTCATTGGTTCGCGCCTTCCCAATAATCCGACCAATATTCCCAAAAGTCAGCGCGCTCAGCATCGTGCGAAGGGACGACGACACCTTGGCGAAATGCTCCGCGATGCCGGGACCATGGCACACTCTATCAATCAAGCCGCACAGCTCCTCCGTATCATTCAGAACCTTTAAGACATCTCGGAAATTGATCAATTCAGTGTAGCCCACCCGTTGATTGACATCGTTGAAGGAGATGGTCGGGACTTGCCCTCGACTTGTCGCGAGTTTGATTAGTCCCGAGACGATCACCTGGGAAACCTCAGACGCAATGGAGAGGTAGTAGTCATCCTTCACCTTGATCCCTGAGACGATATGGCTGACCAACTCATCTTCCATATAGTAATTCGCCAACGGATCGAGATAGTTGGAGTAGTCTGGAAAGATCGGCGTCACCAGCATCACTTCATCCAGCCTCCCGGCCTCTGCAGCGACCTGCACGACCTTTGAAAAGAGGTCGATGTCCCCTTTGGGATCGATTGCAACCACCGATTTGTGACTCCGGATGTCCTGCTCGAGGATGGACTCCATCAATCGCGTTTTCCCGATACGGGTCGTCCCAAAAATCCCCACATGCCCAGAACGATCCTCATCTCGGATCACAAGGTATCCTTCTCTTCGCTGAGGGTCCTGCAAACATGCGCCATATCCCACCAAGACCTTCCCGTCCACAATGGGATCTCGCTGCCCTGCTCGATTACGGATCCTCAATTCCTCAATGCCTTGTTCCGACATGGCTCCCCCCTTCTCATCGTGTATTACCAGACCATTGTCTCAGCCATACACAGGAGTAGGTCATATCCAAGCTCCTTCTGCCGCCCACACCCTCACTCATTTAGACATCAGTAATACAAAGATATCGACTAAGTCGAAATCAGAACAACCCGGAGAGCCATGGAGATCACGACAAAAATGTTGGCCCAGCCCAGAGATAACCAAGATGCCGATAGACACGCCCTCACCCCCGAGCCGCGCCAGCTCGTAACGGCCAGAGGAACACATCGGAACCTGCCGAATCGCCGGACAGGCTATACCCAGAAAGCCACGATAGGCGGGCACAAGCTCTATATCAGGACAGGAGAGTATGAAGACGGAACTCTGGGGGAAATCTTCCTGGACATGCACAAAGAAGGTGCCGCATTTCGTAGTCTCATGAACTGCTTTGCAATCGCGATATCCTTAGGACTGCAATACGGCGTTCCGCTCGAAGAATTCGTTGAATCCTTCACGTTGATGCGCTTCGAACCTAACGGACCGGTATCGGGACACGATCAAATCAAGATGGCCTCGTCCATCCTCGACTACATCATGCGTGATCTGGCGATCAACTACCTCGACAGACAGGACCTCGCTCATGTCCAGGTTACTCATGACGACCTCCGGGGAGACTCCGTCAAACCCTATGCCAAATCCACAAACCACCAAACACGGCAAGAATCTTCATCGCTCAACACCATGGCCTCGCACCCAACAAACGACATTGAAGAAGCCCGAATCAAAGGCTACGAGGGCGACCCGTGCCCAGAGTGTCATCGATTCACTCTCGTCCGACGGGGCACGTGTCGAACATGCTCAACATGCGGGAGCTCCACGGGTTGCAGCTGAACCTAGCTAAGAAAGTCCCTTTACTCAGGTCACACGGAGTGTCTATGTCAGTCCCACTGCCCACCCCTCCACACAACATCTGGCTCCAACGGTTCAAACGCCTTGCTCAGTTGACCGCCTCGCTCAATTCCGAAGACCCCCGCTTCCCCATCATCATGACACTACTCGATAAGTGTGATCGCGACTACCGGACAGACAACCATGCCTCGTTTATCGAGACCGGCAAACGCATTCGTTCCCTCATGGACACCCCAATCACCAGCTAATACCTACCCCAGAAACGACCGCGCCACCAGCGTGCCTCTAACACCATTTCATGGATCACGACCTCTTACCCTCCGAACCCAAAAGGATCCACATGTCAGAACAATACCCGCTGGCCATCGATTTTCGTACTGCCAGAAACGTCAGTGTGCCGCTTATTGCCGTCAACTCACTGGACCCAGCCGCCACCATGCGAGCCCTTGCCTGGTCATTGGTCAATGTCGCAAGCGCCTCCCAAGCTGATACCGACAACGAATTCGGCCTCCATGCTTTCCCAATACTAAAATGGGATATTGGGCATGGCCTGATCCCGCTCAATGAGGAGGGTAAGAACTGGCATACCCAAAATGTCGGGCCCTCCAAACAAAATACGACCATCAACCCTGCAGAAGCCCTCCGCGTCCTCGAAAAGGTGCCGCAACGGACACTGACATTCATCCTGAACGGACACCGCTACCTCTCAAACGATTTCTTCATTCAAGGCCTCTGGAATTGCCGCGACCTCTACAAGACGAACGGAAGTACGATCGTCCTCCTGGGTATCGGATTTAAACTGCCACCGGAGCTCGCCAATGACGTGGTGCTCCTAAACGAGCCGCTCCCGACGGCCACACAGCTGGAATCCATTGTCAAAGAGCAGCTCTCTGCAGCATCGCTGCCATTACCCGATCCTGCCACATTGGCCAAGGCCGTCGATGCCACGCTTGGCCTTGGGGCCTTCACCGCCGAACAGGAAGTCGCTCGGTCCATGCAAGCGAGCGGACTTAACGTGGACAAATTGTGGGAACGCAAGCGACAGATCATCGATGCGACACCAGGACTCAGCGTCTGGCGAGGAGGGAGCAGCTACGCGCAAATCGGGGGAGTCGCTACCATCAAACACTTCCTCAAACAGGTTTTGGTCTCCAAACGCGCTCCCCGCTGCATCGTCTGGCTAGACGAGATTGAAAAAAGCCTCTCCGGATCCACTGGACAAGCCTCAGATACATCAGGCGTCTCTCAGGCCTTACTCGGCATTCTTCTGAGCTACATGCAGGACCACCAGGCCTCAGGTTTACTCCTCGTCGGCCCCAACGGCACCTCGAAGAGTGCCATTGCGAAAGCCACGGGAGCCGAGGCGAACATCCCCACCATCGCCTTAGACATCTCTGGTCTCAAGTCCTCACTGGTAGGCTCAAGTGAACAACAGATGCGGCAAGCGCTGAATGTCATCTCAGCTATCTCTCAGGACAAAGCCTGCTTTATCGCCACGTCCAACAACATCAGTCAGCTACCGCCCGAACTCATCCGTCGGTTCGGCTATGGCACCTGGTATGTGGATCTCCCCAGTCAGGATGAGCGCGAGGCGATCTGGAACATCTACTTCGCCAAGTTCGGTCTCGCCGCCGACACAGACCGACCGAATGATCACAACTGGACAGGCGCAGAAATCGAGCGCTGCGCTCGGCTCAGTTGGGAACTCTCTATGCCACTGTCCGAGGCAGCCAAGTACATCGTTCCCACGGCCATCAGTGCAAAGGAAAGCATCAAGGCACTCGAAGCACAGGCGCATCAGACTTATCTGAGTGCGAACCGTGAGGGCGTTTTTGACCAGAACCGAGACACGCCGCATCACACACGTCCTCGCACCATTACCCTGGCGCAATAAGCCAGCGCTGTCGCCTAGAGAAAAGGAACACGCCATGCCCTGCTATCTCGAACAAAGAGTCTCGGTGGAGTTGAATATGGCCGATGTCCCCCTCCTCATCTCCGCGGGATCTTCTCTCGGGTGGGAACACACCCTCAAAGACGACGTCCTGGTCTTCACCACTCCACAAAATCAGCAAGTCTCCATTTCGAAAGGAAGAGCCACGCTGGACCAGCGACACGAAGCCCTGATTCTGGAGCTCAAGCAAGCCTATGCACAAACCATCATTCAGACGGCCGCTGAACAATTCGGGTGGACGTTAGAACGCGTTGAGGGGGCAGAACAAGAATTACTGCTCACTCGTTTCTCCTAACCCGGCTGGAGTGACCTTTCCATGCAGACCGACAGCATACGCATCAAGATTGAAACAGATGGAACCATCAAACTGATTACCGACGAGATCAGCCTAGCCAACCACGCCACTGCAGAAGACGTTATACAACAGATCATCACACTCTCAGGCGGCTCACTCCAAAGCAGTCGGCGCTCAACACACAATCACCACCATCATCAGGCCGACGAACATCTTCACCACTAAGCGAGGTCATCATGCTCAATGCTCAATCGGCATTTAGTTCACTGTGGTCCAACGCATTCTGCCTCATGCTCACGTATCGCAAACTCGGCATTCACCGACGGATGGACAGCGCCTCGGTGCTCTCCATTGATACGGAACCCAGTCGTGTCCGTGTGACTAAATCTATTCTGTCCTGTCCGGAATACCTGGCCATTACGAGACTGTACTCACGCGTCCGCACCAAATTGGAGAAGTTGACTCTGCCGGCCGGCCTTCGTTCAGGCATGTACCTCATTCCTGTCTCGCTCGCCTCAGAGGTCGACGCCATTATTGCAAACGCAGAAGACGAGCTACGACAGCTCGTTGATGTCTTTCTCGCACAATACGATAAACGTATTGTGGAAGAGGAGTCTCGCCTCAAGGCGGCCTATCGCACCAGAGATTACCCCGATCCAGACACTGTGCGGGCGGCGTTCGGACTCACCTACTCCTATATTACGTTTGATCTTCCCGGCACCCTAGAGACTATCAGTGCCACGATGCTTAAACGAGAAGAACGCCGGTCAATGGAAAAGGTGAACAATATGCTCGAAGACGTAAATACCTACCTCCGAGAAGCCATGCGCTCGCTCGTTAACCACCTGGTCGATCGGTTAAGTCCGAGTGAATCTGGCAAGTCCAAGACCTTCAAGAGCAGCACGCTCACCAATCTCCTGGAATTCCTGAACACCTTCGACGCGCGCAATTTGGGTAATGATATCGAGCTCGCTCAACTCGTCACAACGGCCAAAAACGTGCTGAGTGGAGTAGACTCGCAATTGCTCCGCAGTGATCAATCGATCGCTAACGTCGTGCAAAACGGGATGGGTACGATTAAGGCCCAACTGGACTCCCTCCTCATCAAGAAGCCGATACGCCTCTACAGCTTCGACGAAGCGGCATAACCTTACGAACTAGACCCCTCACCGCGACACACCCTCTTTCTCGGTACTGATAACGCACATGTCCATTTCTCCAGACGCCATCGCCCACGCCCGCAGTATCAACCTCATTGAGTTTCTCATCGCTCGGGGACACAAACCGGTGTCGAGAAGACCGCACCATGCAGATTTTCACGCCCCTTATCGTGAGGATAGAAATCCTTCGTTCTCTGTCTCGCAGCGACCGGATGGCACCTGGGTGTGGTATGACTTCGGGCGCAACGAACATGAGGGGTGCAAACAGCACGGAGACCTCATCGACCTCGTCCAACTCCTCGACCATGTGCCGTTCGCAGAAGCCCTGCACCGGATTCTGCACAACACCGTCAGGAGTATGGTGGCCCCGAGCAACCCCTCCACGGCCCCCCCAACCGACAAAGAGCGTATTGCTCACGCCAAGAAGCTCTACTATGCCGCCCAAGCCAACATGACCCCGGAACGTGAGGAAGAGCTCCGGTCGTATTTCCATAAATTGGCGCTCCCCTACAACCAGCATCTTGGGGCTGTATGGATGCGGCTAGGCGACGACGGCATCCCATACGTAGCCTTCCCGCTTCCCACACCCAACATCCATTTCATGCAAGGGCTGATGGCACGAGCCTTGGGCGAGGCCCCACCCGCCCTGATGCGGGTCGCCCGCGGCCTCAAGGGCCCCTGGATCCTTAAACGCGGGAACGCGCCAATTCTGATCACGGAAAGCATCGTGGATTGCCTTGCAGGCGATGAGCTCTTCGGACCCTCGTTTACCCTCTGTGCCCTGAATGGGCTGAATACGGTTGAGCGCCTCCAGGAATATCTCAAACGGCTCCCCTCACGAATCATCTATGTCGCGTTAGATAACGACGCAAGCTGTATCGCCGTGGGAAATGCGCTTCAGAACAGCTCACGAAAGAAGGGGCCACACGTCCAGAAAGAACTGGTCTCGCTGCTGACTCACATGGGCTATCACGTTATGGAAGTGCTACTCCATCACAACGCCAGCGTAAAGGATCTTCACAAGCTTTGGCTGAAGCATCCGCAGCGAGTGTCGCTGCTCGATTTGGCAAAAACGGGCCTCCACCATGCACCAGCGTGCTAGCGCAGCCGCGTCACATTCCATGGCCTCGTCCGTGACCTCGGACACCCCGTCACACTCACGGTATGACACCCACTACTACGACCACAGGAGCTGAATGACCACGGCGTGACCTACCTGGTAGACACTGTGTCGATGAAGCCCTAGATAGGGCCGCACTCCGGAATCCCCAACAGCGTCAACCTATTCAAGTCACAGTTGCCTGCGTCTGTCGAAAAGGAGCGGTATGTTCAGCGAAGATTTCTACCCCACGCCCGGGGCCGTCGCAGCGAAAATGCTTCAGAAAATTGATCGCAATGCTGTCCATTTTCTTGAGCCGAGTGCCGGCAAAGGCGATCTCGCTAAAGCCATATTGGGATTCGGTCGGACTCGGTCTCCCTACGATCACGGTTCACGCCATCGCGTCGACGTGATCGAACTCCACCCAGATCTCTTGAAGATCCTCCAAGCCCATGAGGAGCTAACCGTCGTCGGATACGATTGGTTGACCTACGACGGCGTCTCCTATTACGACGCCATTGTGATGAATCCTCCCTTCAGCAAAGGTGCCCTCCATCTTCTCCGCGCTTGGGATTTTCTGCACAACGGCGAAATCGTCTGCCTCCTGAATCAAGAGACCATCGATAATCCTTACACGGAAGACCGTCAACGGCTGGCCGCGATTATTGCTGCACATGGCTCGGTCGAACCTCTTGGCCCCTGCTTCCTCACGGCGGAACGGCCCACCGATACTCAGGTCGCCCTCGTCTACCTTAAGAAGACTACGGAAGATGATCGCATCCATCTTTGGCATTCGGCCGACCGCGAACAATCTGTTAACGATGACATCGGCACACCTGAAGCGATCCCCGCGCTTCGCGATACCCTTGGAAATATGCAGCACTACTACACACAATCCCTAGAAGAGATGTTTAAGGCCTTCGCCCACATCCGCAAAGCCAGTCTCTTTATGGGCGCACTCGGCACGGAGCTTCGCCCGAGCCGATCGACGCGAGACGAGTCCGATCTTAAAAAGATCCTTGGCTTGGCCCAAACCAACACCACCGCCGCGCGCGCCGAATTCGCACGGGCCCTTCGCCGAAGCGCCTGGATGCACGTCTTTGAACAAATGGACTTCCGGAAGTGGCTAGATACGAAACAGACAGAAGAACTCTTACAAGACCTTGAACGCGATAGCACCGTGCCCTTTACCACACAGAACATCAAAGGCACCCTCTCCAATATATTCCAACAGCGCAAACGCTTGTTTGAGAAATCGGTATGGAATGTGTTCCTCGCGCTCACACGACACTACAAGGGCAACACCACCGGAGACATCGGGAGCGGGGACGGCAAGGCGGGCTGGAAGAGCAACGACTCGTACAAGGTCAATTGCCGGCTTGTGTTTCCATACGGCTGTCGATTTTGGATCGGACGATTCGATCTCTGGTCTGCCCGTGACGCCGGCGAGATTTACTCCGATCTGGATCGCGTCCTCGCCGTGCTAGATGGACAATCATTCGAAGAGATTGTCACGGTGCGAGACGCGCTGGAACGCTCATTTCACAATCATGGGGTGCACCCCCACCCCTGTGAGAGTACCTTTTTTCGTATACGCTATTTCAAAAAGGGAACCGTGCATCTCAAATGGAAACGAGAGGACCTGCTGGCCACCTTCAACACGACCGCAGCCGCAGGACGTCAGTGGATTGGGACCACTTGCCATAGAGATCAGGACTCCCAAGCTTCATATTCTCATCCAGACAGTAACGACCCCCACAGCTGGCCATCGCCCGTACCAACATGCCAGATTTGCGCCTAGAGAGTAGCCCCAGACTCCAAGCCTAAAGGCCGATCGGCCTTGGATATGTTGCCAGCGGTCTCGTCAATAACACCATTCTTGAACAGCACAACAAGCGCTGGGCAATCAAGGGCACCACAACAAAGACACGCGTCGATCTCGAACCGATCGTCGAAGTCACAGACAGAGCAAATGAACGGGAGGAAAGAACAACGGAGAGGACAATAGAGAGGTTTACACCCGTAATCCAGGGATGGGACCTCACCCCGGGTGAGAGCTTCGGCCAGCACCTCATCATCGACTGCGAAGCGCCACCACCCAAGCCCGAAAGCAAAGCCAGGTAGTTACTTCTGAATCCAATCGGTCCCGGTCAGACCATGCTTGATCGCGAACTTGGTTAGGTCGGCATCTGTCTCAATGCCAAATTTTTCCCTGAACATTGCCTTGTGGTGTTCCACGGTCTTTCGACTCAGACCCAATTGAAACGCAGTCTCTTTGATCGTCTTGCCTGACGCCAGCAACGTCACGACTTCACGCTGCCGCTGCGACATCCCCAAGGAGGCGAGTTGATCCTCTTCGTCATCAGAACCAGGCAGAGCCCCTGTCGGACGACTACCAAGCAGGCTCGTCACATACGCGTTGCCTCTCATCACTTCATCGATCGCATGGCAGAACTCCTGAGCACTGCAACTCTTCATCAGATACCCATTCGCCCCCACAGATAACGCTCGAGTCATGTATTCAGGTTCTTTGTGCATGGTCACGACGATGATCTTAATGTCAGGCCTGATTTCTCGAACCTTCGGCACTGCATCAAGGCCAGACATATCCGGCATCGAGATATCGACAAATGCCAAATCCGCAGGAACCCGCTTCACGAGTTCGAGCAATCCACGGCCTGAAGAGGCTTGGCCCACCACGGCGAATTCATAGTCACGCTGCTTATGGTTAACTCCATGTAAAATGGTAGTCATCCCATCCGCGACCAACGCATGGTCGTCAGCAAAGACCACGCTAATCGTTTTTACCGGAGAGTTGATCGGAGAATTCACACTGGTCGTCATGCTTCACGCTCCCTATAAGGTGCCCGAGCCACTACGACAGCTCCTCGCCCTTTCCCTGACTGAACCGCCAATTCCCCTGCCACCATGTGGATGCGCTCTTCCATCGCGACAATCCCTAGTCCCTTGGTTCGACGCGATTCTGTCTCTGGACTGAACCCCATTCCATCATCTTTCACACTCAGTTGCACCCAACCCTCTTCTCGAGCCAAGGATACCATGACCTGTTGCGCACCAGCGTGTTTCTTCACGTTCATCAAGGCTTCCTGAGCAATCCGATAAAGACAGGTCGCGACCTCCCGATCCAAGGCCTCAGTAAACTCCATCGATATATTACTGACGATCTTCATCCCCGACCAACTGCCATACTCCTTCAACATTTTCTTGAGCGCCACCGAGAGCCCAAGATTATCCAAGATCGATGGGTGCAACTCGTGCGCAATCGTTCGCACCCGATCACTGATTCCCCGTAGCTCGTCAGTGACATTTTTGATGACCGCCGCCTCAGGGCTCTTGTTCTCCAACAACACCAATTTCCCTTCGGCCCTCAAAATCACACTTCCCAATCGCGATCCCAGATCATCATGCAACTCCCTGGCAACCCTGCGTCGTTCGTCCTCTTGCGCGGTCAGCAACTGTGAATGGAGGGCCCTCAACGCTTCTTGGCTGCGACGCAGGGCCTCAGCTCCCTCCTGAATAACACTTTCGGCACGCTTTCGCTCTGACACGTCTCGCACGATGGCACACACATACCCTTCCCCATCATGCTCCAAGTAGCGCATCGACACTTCGATGGGAAAGACCGCTCCAGACTTTCTTCGGAATGTAGTCGCATACTGAACTACTTCGCCCTGTTTCAGCCGCGTCAGATCGTTAAGAATGTCGATTCGGCTCTGTAAAGGAGCAATATCCGGCATCGACAAATTCAAGAGTTCTTCGCGTGAATAGCCCAACAACTCGGTTGCCCGTACATTCACATACATGATGCGACGATCAGGCCCAGCCCAAAGAATGGCATCAGCCGCATGGTCCGTCGCAAACTGCGTAAACCGCAGCTTGGCTTCAGCCAACCGTCGCTCAGTCACATCGGTTAACAAACCGTGAAACAGTACTGTTCCGTCTACCGTAGGCCTCTCAGGCAGAGAATCCCCACGCAACCATTTCACGCGACCATCGGGGAGTCGCAACCTAAACTCATGCGCCCACCGCGATCCACTGCGGATTGCGTTTTCAATGGATGCCATGATCCCCGGCATATCTTCTGGTAGGACCAATTTCCAGACCGCACTATAATCTGACACAATGACGTCTGATGGATACCCCACCATATCCATGGCTCCACGACTGATATAGCTAAACCGCTGACATCCATCCCGCGTAATAACATATTGATACACCGCACCGGGCACAGCATCCGCAATCCGTCGCATCTTGAGGTCAGTCTGGTGTAACTCTTGGACATCCTCGAAATACTTCTTCTCCTGATCGACCACGAGCGACTCATTCAGCTTCAAGAGCCGGCGATAAATCTCTTCAGCAAATGCGAATCCAACCTCTCTGGAGTACGGCTTCCCTTCACCACTCTTAGCCTTAGCACTCCAATACTGCTCGTCCCCAGTAGAACACGCCAGACAAATATTGCCTGATAACACTTGCAACAACGATCTGATCCTAGAATCGACTGTCACCCTCGAGTAGAGGAAGACACAGTAGCTCCCTCCAGAAGGCAGCAGCCCACCCAGGCAAATAACCTGTTTCACTCCATGCCTCCGCAGAAAGTCTGCTCTGCTTTCGGCGAGGTTATAAGAGCGTGGGATCTCATGCACCAGGATTCCAAACAATTGATTGTGTGAATTAGCGACAGTAAGACTCTTCTCAAAATTATTCACCGGACTGCTCAGCCCCAAATCCTCCCACGATTGCGTGTACCACGCAGTTTCCTGGGAACTGAACTCCGCTTGAATGGGGACACAATGTAGTCCGAACGGAGGTCTGTCGATCGTCCACTCCGCAGAATCTCCGGCCACGCCCATCAATGCAAGGACTCGCGTTTGAGCGGGGGCGTGGTCCCCATCAACCGAAGACACCCATCGGTCTTGGTAGCGCGCTGGGAGATCACCAAGATTACGAGTGTGAAAGACCTCGACGAGAGACAATTGAGACTGACGACTCTCCTGGGAACAGAAAGACCGGGCCAGAGACATCGCAATGAGTTGACAGACCTCCTCGGAAGATTTTCCAACTGTCTCTAAATCTCGTACCCACGAGCCTAAACGACACGCATCACCGAGGGAGAGCTCTCGGAGATCAAACGTCGATTCTTGGCCTTTGACGCTCAACGACATACTACCCTCCAACTCCCTCTCACCAACTCACAACTCAGTAGGCCGCTCTCCGATTCACTCTGCCGTCAGAGAATCGCTCGTGGACGTCACGCCAACTCTATGCACATTACACGTATTACGACTACTCGTCCCAAGCACAGGCGGCAGTATGACAAAAACACGCTCTGTGACTCAATACCCAGCTTTCCTGCGCATGGTTTTTTCCATACACACACTCCTTTCGGTCTGATTGTCTCATATTGGCACATGGCAACTAGTTCGGTCTCATCCACTCTGTGACGACGACGCAAACGGGTATCGCCAAGGACCATCCACTGCCATCCAGTAATACATAGCAGAAGCGGTTCACACTCGTTCACATACCCAGGAGGAAGGCATGTCACGTATTAACCGTCGCACCCACTGTTCAGTCGGCAGAATTCTCGCCAGCCTTAGTGTCGTTATCGCCACAGGATCGATCGTTGGGTGTGCTGGCCACATGACGCTAAGTCATGAGGTGAATCTCACAAGCAGTAACGCCATCTTTCTAACCCCGTCGGAAGAGAAGACAATCTATCTCCAAAATCGCAACACCAGCGACAACCCCAATATCAACTTTGCTGAACTCCCGAACAAGATCAAAGCAAAGGGATATGCAATCGTTGATAATCCCGACAAAGCTCAGTACATCCTCCAGAGCCAGGTAGTACTCTGCAATAAATTAAAGCCCGGGCAAACCGTCGATGCCTTGATCGCCGGCGGGTTCGGTGGGGCCATCGGAGTCGCAGCTGGCTCGGCCGCAGCACTCAGCGGGGCGTCGCTTAGCCAGATTCCAATTCTCGGGGCGGTAGGAGCGGTTGGGGGATTTGCCGCTAGCAAATTCTCAGAGGACTCTATCGTCGCCTGCGTGGTCGACGCGATGGTACAGGAGCGCACCAAGGAAGAAATTCAACAATCTGTCACGACCAATAGTATGCCAGGGCCAGGCACACCACAGTCACAACCTGGAGCTTTTGGCTTTCTGAATCAACAAAGTGTCTCCCCGCCTCAAGCTGGACAGGTCACCCAACAGATCAGCGAAATCCGAAAAGGCACTCGCCGCTTCCACCAAGCGAGAATCGTGGCGTCTGACCAAAAGATGTGGCTGTCCGTTCCGGAAGCCAGCAAGATACTCAGTGACAAACTTGAGGATTC